>JAYUJV010000376.1:0-6840 GCA_043764975.1 Saprospirales bacterium | reverse complement strand
AAATTGCCGTATTTTTAAATAAATTTGCAAAATTTTTATTTCAGAAATATCTAAAAATAAGTTTCTTTTACTATTATTTGTGAAAACACATGATTTATAAGTTTTTTATATCAGTCAAAAGTATTAAGTACTTTAGTATTAAGTATTCAAGTCGCAATAATAAACTAATTGGGTATTGATAAAAACTGCAATACTTAATACTTACATACTTTATACTATAGAAAAATTGAATAGAAAATAGACAACTCCAACTTGTTACACGAAAATATTAAAAGAAACAAAACTAAGGATTTTAAAGCATTATTATAGAAAACTAAACTCACTTACGCACATGAGAAAACTCCTTTCCGTGGCACTGTTATGTGTCATCATCTTTGCTGCCTGTAACAATGTAGCAAAAAAGGCTTTACCAAGCAAAGCCTTTCCACAATTTTTGGCCGATTATTATGAAGACAATCTGAAAGATAATCCATTGAATGCAACCTACACAGGCGATATGCGCTACAATGATTTGTTGCCGATTGATATATCGAGAGCCGAAATCGATAAAGGTCAATTGCTGACCAATAAATACCTTTCAGAACTCCAGACTTATGATCGAAATGCGCTCGACGACAACCAAAAAATGAGCTACGACATGTTGCTTTGGGATTTGAAACTCGACATCGAAAGCGCAAAATTTCATAACGAATGGATGCCGATTAGTCAATTTGAAGGCATACACCTTTCGTTGCCACAACTTGGCAACGGCGAAGGCGCGCAACCATTCAAGACGACCGCAGATTATGACAATTGGTTGAAACGTATCGCCAATTTTCCTGCTTATGCCGATACTTTGATAGCGAATATGCGCATTGGTATGGCAAAAGGTTATGTGTTGCCGACAACTTTGGCGACGAAAATATTGCCTCAACTGGAAGGCGTGGTGTCAAAAGATGTGACGAAATCTATCTTTTGGGGCGCAATCAAGAACTTGCCAAAAACATTTAGCGAAAGCGATAAACAAAAATATACCGCTAGTTATAAAATCATGGTTGAGCGCGACATCAATGCGCCGTATCAAAAAATATATGATTTTATAAAAAATGAATACATAGCCAAATGTCGTACGTCGAGTGGTTTGAGCGCAGTGCCAAATGGCTCGGATCGCTACAAATTCCTTGCAAAATTGTGGACAACTACCGATATGTCGCCAGATGAAATATTCGCACGTGGCGAAAAAGAAGTGGCTCGAATCCGTACCGAAATGGAAAAAGTAAAAACGCAAGTTGGTTTCAAAGGTGATTTGAAGGCATTTTTTAAGTACGTAAATGATGCGCCACAATTGCACCCTTTCAAGACACCCGAAGCGGTTTTGGCAAATTTTGAAGCCATCCATCAGCGCATGGAGCCAAAATTGAAGGAACTATTTGGCACAACGCCAAAAACGAAATTTGAAATCCGCCGCACAGAGGCGTTCCGCGAAGCCTCGGCGAGTGCCGAATATATGCAAGCTGATGCTGAAGGTACGCGACCTGGTGTTTTTTATGTACCAGTGCCAGATGCAAAATCTTACAACACGTTTCAGGACGAAGCCTTGTTTTTGCATGAGGCCATTCCTGGGCATCATTACCAGATGAGTACGCAGCAGGAGAATACGGAATTGCCAAAATTTCGTCGCTTTTCATGGTATGGTGCGTATGGTGAAGGTTGGGCTTTATATACCGAAAGCCTTGGCAAAGAGCTTGGTTTATACACCGATCCGTATCAATATTTTGGCCGCTTGGGTATGGAAATGCACCGCGCTATCCGCTTGGTGGTAGATGTAGGTATGCACACCAAAGGTTGGACGCGCGAGCAAGCCATCCAATACTCGATGGACAACGAGGCCGATACGGAAGCCAATATCACTGCCGAAATAGAGCGCTATATGGCGATACCTGGGCAGGCGTTGAGCTATAAAATTGGGCAGATGAAAATTGCTGAATTGCGCGCAAAAGCAACCGAAAAAATGGGCGCCAAGTTTGATATCAAAGAATTTCACCATACGGTGCTGAAATACGGTTGTATGCCACTCAATATTTTGGAACAAAAGGTCGATGAATTGATTGGGAAATAATGGGGGAATCGAGAGTCGAAAGTCGAAAATCGAAAGTCGTGAGTCGAAAGTCGTGAATCGTGAGAGAAAATTGCTAAGGCAATTTTTTTTTGTGAGTCGTGAGAGCGAAACGAGAATCGAAAGTCGTGAATCGTGAGAGAAAATTGCTAAGGCAATTTTTTTTCGTGAGTCGTGAGAACGAAACGAGAGTCGTGAGTCGTGAGTCGAAAGTCGTGAATCGTGAATCGAAAGTCGTGAGTCGAAATATAAAAAATCCATGTTTGAATTGTATTCGGGCATGGATTTTTTTTATGTTAAATATTGGGTTTTAAACATCTTTTATCATTTGTTTTTGTATATTTGTTATCAATTATTTTTATTTAATATCAAAAAAAAACTAACATGAAAAAGAAAGTTTTATTAGTAATGATGCTCGTTTTTACGATGACAATTTCGTTTGCACAAAAATTTGATTTGAAAAACTACAAAGCAAAGATTGCGCAAAAAATGCTTAAGTCTAATGACCAAATTGGTGCTCGAGCTGCTTATTTGTTGGATTCTACCAAAATTTATGCCTTTGACGCAGGCGATTCTATGTTATTTATAAAAGCTAAAAACGCTTATTTACCTGACGGAAGGCTGAAAAGCCAATCGTTTGATGTTGATTTTTTAGGTTTTTTTCAGTATTATCAAAAACAAGATTTTTTTTATGATAAACAAAAAACCAAGTTAATTTCTTACACAAATACTTACCGAAGCGATGACGGCATCACTTACAATAAGTTTTTGGTAGATTCTAATTTTTATGACAATAAAGATAGAATCATACTCACACGTGCCAGAAACGATGTAAAAGAAGTCCGCAGTTATTCGATTTCTAAGTACAAAACTCCGTTTGAGACTGCTGATACGCTCAAATTGTATGAATACAATGATACGCTTGGTAAAATAATATTGACCAATAAAGAATCAAATGTGTTGGATGCAAAAGGGAACATTACGGATCAAATTGTTGATAGTTATAATTCCTTGAATGGCGGATTTGGACCTAAAAGCAAATTTTTTAATCAATATGATGCGAAAAACCTTAAAATATCAGCCACAGAAGATGCTTGGAATGATACTGATTTGAAATGGGAGAAAATGAACCAAATCAAAAATGCTTATAATACAAATCAAAGTATCAAATATTCGATAACACAAAGTGAATGGGATGATATTTCGCAAAGTTGGACAAAGAAAGACAGCACATATCATAAATATGATGCAAATGGCAACGAAATTAATTACTTTATTTATGTTTATACTTCGTTTTCTAATCAATATACTTTGTCAGAACGCAACACTAGTAAGTATGACAGCAATAACAATATTGTAAGAGATGAGCTTTCGCAAAGCGACCTCTCTCAAGTTGATTATGCCACTCAGTATTGGTGGTCATTTTATAAAAATGCGGTAGCGACGCAAGACGTTTTTTCAAAAGATTTTAATCTAAAAATTGCGAATCCGATTGGCGAAAATGCAGATTTGACCTTGGTTTCGGAGCGCAACGGTACGTATCAACTCGTCGCTTTTGATATGAATGGCCGAATGATCAGTCAGCAAAAAATAAGCAATAACGAAACGATACAAACCAATCTGCCAAGTGTAGGTCAATATCTATACATCGTAACAGATGCGAATAATAAGCCGCTGACGATGAAAAAGGTGGTGAAATTGTAGGGGAATCGTTGGGGAAATCGAAAGGCGAAAATCGAGAATCGAAAGTTAGAAAATCAGGAGGCGAAAATCAAAAAAAATCCATATTTGAATTCTATTCATAATATGGATTTTTTTATTTATACAAAAGAACAATTTTTTATTGAAAAACGAATACATTTGCTAAGAATATTTTTCGAAATAATAAAACAAAATCACACAAATCACTCACAATCAAACATTTATAAAATAAAAATTATGAAAAACAACATCACAAAACTGTTCATACTTTGCTTGTTTTTGGCAGCGAAATGGGCTGATGCGCAAACGCTGATACCGTATTTGGGCAAAAATGGTTTGTACGGTTATGCGGACGAAAACGGAAAAGTCGTCATAAAACCCGACTATGATCAAGCGGGATTTTTCGGCACTAATATGTTTTCGAACGTTAAGAAAAACGGTGAAAAAATGTTAATTTTCAGAGATGGTACAGTCGTCAATATTGGCGATGCAAATCTATATCAATCAGAAGTAGATCACCCTTTGAATACTGTTACCATTCCAGAAAGTGCTAAGAGTAGAAATGTAGAAATGGCAGATCTTATACTTTTTATCACAAATAAAATTCATTTAGTCAATACAAAACTGCATAAATCGGTTTCTTATCCTAAAATTATTTATGGTGAAACCCAAACTTATACTTTGAATAGTGATTTTTTAGGCTCTTATAGTGGATTTGCTTTTAAAAATGGACTCATAAAAGTAAAAAAAGGTGCAAATAAATATAATTTTATCAATGAATCGCTGGACGAGATATTCAAAACAGATTTATATGAAGGCGAAGTTGGCCTCAATAATTATATCATGATTGTAGATGAAAACTTGAAACAAGGGATTGCAAAATCCGATGGCACAATTTTGTTACAACCCATTTATTATGGCATAGTGCCGCTACCGAAAGACGGTTATTTCAAAATAAAAAAAGAAAATGCTAACGAATGGGCTATCATTGACAGTAATGGAAAAATGTTATCCGATACCATTTATGAGCAGATAAAGACTTATAAAAATTATTTTTTAGGTATCAAACCCAACAAATATGAAGGACAATTATTTGATTATCAAGGCAATGCAAATCCTGAATTAACGAATTGTAGCATTGATGAACAAGAGATAAATGGCTTTACGATTATAAAACAAGATGACAAAACGAATATATATGACGCCAAACTTCAAAAACAACTCAAAGACGATTATGCTTTTATTTGGCTTGCCAAAATAAATACCGACAACCAGATTCCGAAAGAAATGAAAGTTGGCGAAACGTTTTTTATTGCAAAACGAAATCAAAAAAACGAATCAAAATTATTGAACGTCAATCTAAAACCGTTTTTTACTAGTTCAAAATACGAAAGTATAGAACCGAACCTAAATAATTACATGGACAATGAGTTCCAAACGGCTGGCTTACGAGTTGAAATCTATAACAATATAACACGAAGACCCAATTATGGCATCATTGGCTTTAATGGAAAAGAGCTTGTGCCTGCCGAATATACAACTGTATGGGATTATTTGACTTATTTGACTAAAAAACCTATATTTAAATATTATGCGGTTTCAAAAGATACGCTCAATGGCTTGTATAGTTATGCGGGGAAAGCAGTTTTGCCTTGTATCTACAGTGATATTACGGTTTCAATTGTCGAAAATGATACTATTTTACTTGCTAAAAAATCGAAAAAATCCTTAGCTGATATTTTTGATAGTAAAGGAAAACAAATATTAAATCCGAGTTTTGAAATGCAAAAAAGAAAATATTCGCTCGAAAATCAAAATGTATCTTATGAAAAAATAATAACTGAATACCTATCTGATACTTTAAAAAAAGTAAACATAATATCAACCAAACAAGGCATTTTTAACATCATAACTGACACAAATGGCAAAAATATAATACCTGACGGTCATGTAGTACTGACTAAAATGTTTGATTACGATTATGGCCATTCTACTTTTTTGATACCTGTCATAAAGGGAAAAATAACGGAAAATTTGAATACTGAAAAAAATACTGAAAAAAATATTGGAACTAAAAACTCGCCTCCCGATGTATCTGTTATCTTTGATAATACACCAGCTACCATAGAAGAAAGGCGCGCAATGATGAAGCGCTCAAGTGACATCGAAAAAAAGAGGAGTGAACAATACGATGAATCTCAAATTGGCTTGGTTGATTTTAATGGAAAATGGGTTGTGCCAGTACAAAAAGTAATCGAATATAGAGCTTCGCAAAAAATACCAAACATAGTGATTGGTGTACGATTCAAAGATTGTTATCAATGTGCTGATCAAAATAAATATATCATACATAAAATTAATTCTCCTAACGAAACACCTTTTTTAGCTAAAGATTTTGGTGCAGATAAAAAATATCTGTATGTTCAGAAATTTATCGCGAAGGTAAAAGGTAAAGATTCTACTCAAACAGTCTATTTCAATAAAGCTGGTAAAGAAATATCATTCAAAAAAATTCCAAATTTTAGACCTTTTAGCAATGAAACCTACGTGGCGAATCAATTAGACAATAAAGGACAAATTTATTTTTTAATTTTTGATAAAAATGAAAAAATATTATTCGATTCGTCTGAATATAAATTAGCTTATGGCGAATTGAATAATTGCTTATTGGTCATCAAAGATAATTTTTTTGGCGCGATAGATACGCTTGGCAATGTCATGATTCCGATGAAATACACGCAATTAAATCCAGTTATCGTCGCCAATAAAGCAGCCTTTTTTGTAGGAGAAAATGAAGACAATACATTTGATTTATTGTACAACAATGGAAAATTAATCGTAAAAATTGAAAATACCAAATCGGAAATTAGAAAACTTAGCTCATACAAAAATTTATTAAATCATAACTTTTGCTTAATTTTCAATAGTGAAAAAGGTATGCAAAACAATATTTTTGTAAAAGAAAATCAAGGTATCGTAAACACAATAGAAGGCAATTTGCTAGAAGAACGTGAAAGGAATTTACCTGAAAATTTAGTTCAAAT
>JAYUJV010000375.1:0-2568 GCA_043764975.1 Saprospirales bacterium | reverse complement strand
AAACCCGAACTATAAAAAGCAGAAACTGGAATGGCCGCTACTTTATGCTCAATGGTCAGGTATTTACAAAAATCCAAATCCGACATATCGCTGATTTGGCTATAATCCGCCAATTGAAAATAAGTACCTTGCGATGGCAACAATCGAAAACGGCTTTTGGCCATAGCCGAAGCAAAAAAATCTCTTTTTTGTTGATAAAATGTAGGCAATTGCAAATAGTGTTTGGGTGTATGCAAATAATCAGCGAGTGCGTATTGCACAGGCGAAAAAACTGAAAATACATTGAACTGGTGTACTTTCCTAAATTCGTTCATCAACTCAATTGGTGCGATGCAATAACCTGATTTCCAACCAGTTGCATGATATGTTTTGCCAAAAGAATAAGTCACAAAAGCTCGTTTTTTGAGTTCGGGATAACGCAATACAGACTCATGTCGTTGCGCATCGAATATAAGGTGTTCGTAAACTTCGTCGCTCAATAATAAAATATTGGTATTGGCCACGCAGTTTTGTAGCGCAATCATATCGTCGGCTGTCCAAGTGGTTGCCGAAGGATTTTGGGGCGTATTGAGTATAATTAAGCGCGTTTTGTCGCTTATACATTGCCGAAAGGCTTGCCAATTTATCTTAAAATCGGGTGCTAAAAGTTCATAAATAATTGGAATACCGCCACAAAGTTCTACCGCAGGGCGATAGCAATCGTAAGCTGGTTCTATCAAAATGACTTCATCGCCAGCTCGGACACAAGCCGTGATGGCCGTAAAAATCGCTTGTGTGCCGCCAGCTGTAATCGTTATTTCAGAAACTGAATCGACTTCAACGTCATACAATGCCTTTGTTTTGAGCGCCAATTGCTCGCGCAACGCCAACACGCCAGGCATTGGCGCGTACTGATTTGCACCCTCGCGCATATATTTGCTCACGAGCAATTGCAACGCCTCATCGGGATTATAGTTCGGAAAACCTTGCGACAAATTGATGGCTTGGTGTTCGTTCGCCAACGCCGACATGACGCTAAATATATTGGTACCGATATTCGGCAATTTGGATTGTATCATATTTGGGGAATTGGTGGATTAGGGAATTGGGGAATTGGTTAAATTAGGGAATTAGGAAATCGGGAATTGGTTAAATTAGGGAATTGGGGAATTGGGAAATTGGTTAAATTAGGGATTTAAGGAATTAGTTAAATTAGGGAATTAAGGAATTAGTTAAATTAGGGAATTAGTATGACTAATTCACCATTTTAACTAGTTTACCATTTTAACTAGTTTACCATTTTAACTAATTCACCATTTTAACTAATTCACCATTTTAACTAATTGAACCATTTTAACTAGTTACTTACTCTTCTTCTTCGGTATTTTACGCACTTCTTCATGCAACACAGGCGCATCTTTTAAGTCTGCAGCACGAAGGGCTTTACGAGCCGTTACGATGGTTTTTATCAATTCGCTCATCGCTAAGTCCTTGTTATTCATCTTTCTATGATAAACGCGGATGATAAACGTGGACATATCTTCGGGATGAAAAAGACCCAGACCTTTGAGTGAATGTGACAAACGTGAGCCGCCATCAAAACCCCAATTGACAACAATCCAACGTCCAAGACTAAAGAATAACTTGTGCGCCGCTTCGTCTTCCGAAAGGCTTTTGAACTTTTCTTTATCTTTGTCGGCAATCTTTTTATTGAGTTCTACGAAAGCATCGTTTAAATCTTTTGGGATATAGATGCCAGCCAAATTATCTTTTTTGATGCGCTCGTTGTATTCTTTTTTGTATTCATCGAGCGTTTCGGGTGGTTCTTTTTGGGCAAATCCTGCAAATGCCATGATTGAAAAACAAGTAATTAGCAATATTTTATACATATTAATATAGAGATTTTGATTTTTTAAAAATAAAAGTTTTATTTATGAATGTCTTAAAATTTGACTATTGATTGTGGCATCTTTTATCTTATCGTCGTTGGCCAATAAAAAGGCTTTGCTCAAAATAATAGATAAAATAGAATCGCCATCGAAAGGCAAAAAGACCTTTTCGGTGTCTAATTTTTTTGAACTATCAGGTACGATACACAAATATTGGTCGTTCGGTGTCATCAAGATATTACCGCTTCCGAGGTGTATTTTGTAGCTCCGTATTTTGCCCTTTACCAGTAAAAAATTGCCTTCAATATGCGCCACATCTTTGATATTCAAACGCGGTACTAAGCGCAACAACGTATCTTTACGCAATTTTGCGCCTTCTGTTAAATCGCCAAACGAGTACGATTGCCAATAGGTGTTGTATCGCGGCAGACCATTATTGTTTTGCCAATTTGGATCGTTGCCGATGCTACAAACGCCAACGTACATATCTACATCGCGCATGATTTCTGTAAAAACCATGCTTGGCACATCTGCCATATTTATTTGTTCTGCACCTTTGTAAAAACGTACTTGATCTGACGAAACATAATTAAAAATACCAGCTGGACTTGTTTCTGCATCCACACCTTCTACCCAAAATTGAGCCGTCATATTCCAATGCGATAACTTTTTAGTCGGTATATTGTGCGAATCCCAATTG
>JAYUJV010000374.1:0-2568 GCA_043764975.1 Saprospirales bacterium | reverse complement strand
CAAGATCAGGATCAAGTGCATTAGCTATTGTTAAAACACATAGATTAAACTATAATCTGTTACAAAAAATAGCAACAGATTTAGTACACTAAGAAAATATTTCGAATAGAACGGTGCGATGCACCTTATTACACGATGTAATCTCTATTTTCTACCAATAGAACGCTGCGATGCAGCTACACTGAGTTATTACAAAATAAAAAACAATAAAAAATAGGAGGTTGGACGGTTTTGCTGTCCAACCTCTTACTTTTTTTGTGCGTCCCAAGTGCGTCCCAAGTTCATCCAATTGGTAATTGTATGATGATAAATACTTGATGCTGTCAATTGGTAATTGACAGCACTATCGTGATACTGTCAATTACCAATTGACCACTAAGGTAATAAACAAAAAAATCCCTCGTATTGCTACGAGGGACATTATTCCTTGCGGAATATACTTACTCCTATTTCCTTGTCTTAAGATTAAGCAAGAACCGTTCCAATTCCTGCTCGTCAAAAAATAAAACTTCGCGTGGTTTTGAACCTTCGGCTGGTCCAACGATGCCAAAAGATTCGAGTTGATCCATGATGCGACCTGCTCTGTTATAGCCTAACTTCAAGCGGCGCTGAATCATGGAAGTAGAGCCGTGTTGGTTCTGAACGACCAAACGACCTGCATCTTCAAAATAATCATCGAGGTCTTTGACCTCAAACTTTTCTTTGCTACTGTTGTCCGCATCATCGCCTTTGTATTCTGGCAAAAAGAATGGCGTAGGGTAGGCGCGCTGCTTTGCAATGAAGTCAATGACGCGTTCTACTTCTGGCGTATCCACGAAGGCACATTGCAGACGAATCACGTCACCACCGATGCTCAAAAGCATATCGCCTCGACCAATCAATTGTTCGGCGCCGCCACTATCCAAGATGGTGCGGCTATCTATTTTAGAAGATACTTTGAACGCAATTCGAGCTGGGAAATTCGCCTTTATGACACCCGTAATAATGTTCACTGACGGACGTTGTGTTGCGATAATCAAGTGAATCCCGACGGCACGAGAGAGCTGTGCCAAACGACCAATCGGCAATTCTATTTCTTTACCAGCGGTCATAATCAAGTCCGCAAACTCGTCTATGATTAAGACAATAAACGGTAAAAAGTGATGACCTTTTTCTGGATTGAGCGTGCGCGCAATGAACTTTTCGTTGTATTCACGAATGTTACGAGCAGAAGCTTTTTTGAGCAAGTCGTAGCGTTCGTCCATCTCGATACAAAGCGAATTGAGCGTGTGGATTACCTTTGTGGTATCGGTCACGATGGGTTCGAGGTGATCGGGCAAAAATCCTAAAAAGTGATTTTCGATGGCACTATATGGAAATAATTCAACCTTTTTTGGGTCAATCAAAATCAATTTTACTTGAGATGGGTGCTTTTTGTAAAGCAACGACATCAAGACGGCATTGATACCAACCGACTTTCCTTGACCAGTTGCACCAGCTATGAGTAAGTGCGGCATTTTGGTCAAATCGGCTACAAAAACTTCGTTTTGTATCGTTTTTCCTAGTGCAATTGGCAAATCGAGGTCATTTCTACGAAATTTTTCAGACATCAATACTTCGCGAAGCGATACGATTTGCTTGCTTTTGTTTGGTACTTCGATACCAATCGTGCCTTTACCAGGAATAGGTGCGATGATACGAATACCCAACGCAGCAAGGCTCAACGCGATGTCGTCTTCGAGGCTTTTTATTTTTGAAATACGCACACCAGGCGCAGGCACAATCTCATAAAGCGTAACGGTGGGTCCGATGGTCGCTTTTATTTTTACAATTTCAATTTTATAATTTAATAATGTCGCGATGATTTGGTCTTTGTTAGATTCCAATTCTGCACGATCTACTTCTACTTTCTGATCCGAATAATCATCGAGTAGTTGCAATACTGGGTGTTCGTATTC
The DNA here is from genome assembly GCA_043764975.1 of Saprospirales bacterium. GTDB lineage: Bacteria > Bacteroidota > Bacteroidia > Chitinophagales > Saprospiraceae > JAYUJV01. The sequence continues at coordinate 631 of JAYUJV010000374.1, read as the reverse complement.
CGAGAGTTCCAAAGTCGGATCATAAGGGCCAGACATATTGAGTACACGTTGTTGTGGCGTGAGTTCGGGCGCATCGGTTTCGTCGTCGAAACCATCGATGAGGCGTTCCATTTTTTTCATTTCAGGATCTGAATCTGTACTTGCGCTTGCCGTTGCTCCTTCTTCAATCTCCAGTTCGGCACCAGTACGCAATCCTCGTTTGGGCAACGTCACATTCGATTGACCGATGTTCATGGCCAACTGGTTATTTTCGTCAAGCAGCGCGTCTGTATTTGTGCCAGTTGCACCAGCTTTTATGGTTTCTAAGGGCTGTGTATCGGTCGCTAAATCGCCGATAGATTCTACCGAATTATAGACTTTGGTAAAGGTTCTGCCACCAGTATTCGAGCCGTTATTGTCTGTACTTGTGTCTATATTTGCGCTAAGCGAACCTGTATTTGTGGCAGCACGTCGCGCACCGCGATAGCGTTTGTACCACCAATCTTGTAGGTAAGCGTGCGTATTATCTTTGGCTTGTGCAGCTGTGAGTGTATTGTAATCTGGGTTAAAATTCCAAGTAATAATGGCTACAAAAAGCAACAATAAGAGCAATAACATACCGATATTGCCTACAAACTTAATAATCCAATCG
>JAYUJV010000373.1:0-2569 GCA_043764975.1 Saprospirales bacterium | reverse complement strand
CCGTTTCGTTTATTCCGATATGACGATTTCGGAACTGGTCGAAAGCATTTAATTTACTCATTTTCTCTTTTGTTTTGTCCCGAAAACAGCCATTTTTACACTGGCTCATATCGGATCAGCTACTAGTTAAATAATTGCGATGCAAAACTAAATAAATTTATCTGTAATATTGTTTTCAAAAAATGATATTATATTTTAATGAAATTAAAAAAAAAGAGTATTAAAAATTAAGAATATTATAAATACTTAATTATCAATGATTTATAAAATTTTATTTATCAAAATATTGAGTAAAAAAAATACTCAATATTTGTTTTTTTACAATTAATTGAAACTTACAAAACACTTTCATCCGTTTTGAAAGCTAAACCATAATAATTGTTTTGGTTGAATGTAAACTCGTCCACGACGCTCATTTTTAGTTTTTTGGTATGCGCATCATAAGAGCGAATATTGATTTTATTGATGAACGTGACGCCAATCGGATATTGCTTGTTCATAGCAATACGCATGACCTCGAATAGCTTCGGAAACAATCCCGACCCTCGATACGCCATGTCGATACAGACTGGGCCGTACTGAAAACTATTTTGTGCCGTAATCGCCATTTCGCCATACGCAATGTCAGGTAAACGACTGACCATGTACGGAAAAATAGCCCATTGCGCAAAATATTCCCACGATGCCGCGAACGCATACGCTACGATTTTTTGCTCATCTTCGGCAATAAAAAGTCCGTTGAGCGCAATCACTTCTTCGAGTTGTGCGACTGTAAATGGCGTGGTCACGAAGCCATTTTGTCGCTTGTTTTCGGGCGTATTGACGAGCAAATATTTGTCTTGGAGCTCACATACACCTTCTATATCTTGCAAATTTGCAGTTCTGAGTATCATATTTTTATTTCGGAAAATTTAGACATTATTGAATACGTTGGATTTTCAAGGCTTTTGCTAATTACTCGTTTAAAATAGACAACAAGCAATAAGCAAAATTTAGATTTGGACATGAATTATAAATAATTGGTTTTAAATTGCCTATTGTCCATTGCTTATTGTAACGAAAAATCTAATTACAAAAAGCAAAATTATTCTAATCCCTAAAAATGGCTAAATTGTTACTTTATTTCAAAATATCGTTAATAATCTTCAAATGATGATTGGTATGGAGTTCCAAAAACTTAACAGTATCTTTGGTTCTGATGTCGCCAAAAAATGGATGTGTCATGTATTTATCGGCTGGAAGAGCAGCCAATTCAGTCAGTTTTGTTCGCGTATTTTGGACGTGTATTTTCAAACTTTCAGCATCGTATTCTTTCGGTGTCACAACCTTCGGTGCTTTTGCTCTACCTCTTGGAAACGAATCAATCGTATATGCAATCACACGTTTCATATTGAATTTCCACTTGTAACTGCTTGGTTCAGAGCGTTTTAGCGTTTCGGTTATCATATTGACAACCAATAAACTATGTTCGATATGCCAACCAACTTGACCTTGCGAAACATCAGTATTCACGACCGTTTGGTGTTCGATTTTCGACTCCAATTCGGCGATTAATTTTGTAAGTTTATTCATTTGTTTATAGTTTTGAAAAGTAATAAGTCAAAATTGACAGTTAGTCATTCTTGTCGGTTAGTCTTTGATAAAAGACATTTCATACGACATCTAAATGATAATCAAATTTATCCTTCAATTTTTTTTATTAAAAAATTATTGTTGTGGAAATTTTGATACATCCATATAGAAAACTTCCCATAAGTGACCGTCCATATCTTCGAGGGTGCGCTGCTGCATAAAGCCGTGATCTTTTGCTTCCACTGGTTCTTTACCGCCAACTTTTAGCGCATTATCAACGATTTCATTTACCTTTTCGAGGCTCTCCACCGAAAGCGATAAGATTGACGAAATGGCACCGCTAAGGTCTGCAATCGGTTTTGTGACAAAGGTTTTGAAACGCTCATGTGTCATAATCATCACGTATATTTCTTCGCTAAACACCATACATTTGGCGCTGTCGTCAGAAAATTGAGGATTATTGACCATGCCCATTTGAGCATAAAACGCCATCGATTTATCGAGGTCGCTAACAGGTAAATTAAGAAAAATTTGTGAACGCATTTTTTAAAATTAGTTGAATTAGTTGAATTGGTTGAATTAGTAAATTGATTGAATTGGTTGAATTGGTTGAATTAGTAAATTGGTAAATTGGTTAAATTGGTTAAATTGGTTAAATTACCGATTTATGATACTTAATGGTATTTATTGCTCTTAAAATGCCGTTAGGCATGATATATCGGTAGCTTCTAAAAACACCTAAATATGTATTAAGCGCCGTAGGTGCGACACATTAAATTTAGCCTTACATCTTTACCTTATAATAGAGCTTGAATATTTTTTATTCTTAAAATACTGATTATCAATATTTTATATATTTATTTTAATTTTTAAAAAGTCTCAAATCACCATCGGTACATCCATCAAAAGGATTTCGGCATCTTGTGAGTTGGCTTGTATCTTAATGGTATTGGTTTCCCAAATTCCAAAACCATCGCGCTGATTGAGTGCTTGGCCG
>JAYUJV010000372.1:0-2569 GCA_043764975.1 Saprospirales bacterium | reverse complement strand
CCCGTTCGTCTATCGGTTAGGACGCCTGGTTTTCATCCAGGTAGGAGGGGTTCGACTCCCCTACGGGCTACTTTTAAAAGACAGCAGAACTTTGTTCTCGCTGTCTTTTTTCGTTGGTAAAAAAAAATAAAAAACTTTACCTATTCTTTATTTTATTAATTTATTTAATTATCTTAATTTCTTTAATTGAAAGAATCACCAATCATATCAAACTTGATTTCAACTTTTGAAGCACATCGTAACCCAACGTATGCCGCCAAAATGAAGGCGTATATGAAAGGTCGTTATGATTTTTATGGTATCAATCAACCATTGCGAAAAACGCTCGCAAAACCCTTTTTAAAGCAATTATTGGACAATCCAGATATACGCCCAAGTGATGTGATTCATGCGCTTTGGGAGCAGCCCAATCGCGAGTTGCTATACGTATGCCTTGAATACGTAGCGCTTGCGCACAAGCGTTGGACACCTGATATTTTAGAAGATTTTGAGTATATGCTCACACATCATGCTTGGTGGGACACCGTTGATTTAATAGCCTCGAATTTGGTAGGCACGTATTTCAAAAAATGGTATGATGCTGATTATCAACGTATTGGAGTTTGGAACAATAGCGATAACCTTTGGCTAAACCGAACGGCCATTATTTTTCAATTGAAATATAAAGACAAAACGAATATCGAAATCTTGTTCACAACCATCGAAACGCATCGACAATCGAAGGAATTTTTTCATCAAAAAGCGATTGGTTGGGCTTTACGCGAATTGGCGAAAACCAAACCGCAACTCGTCTTCGATTATGTACAATATACCGAACTCATGCCGCTTAGTAAACGGGAGGCATTGAAACATTTTTGAAAAAATGATTAAAAATAAAAAAAGCATAAAATATTGAATGTCAATATTTTATGCTTTTTTTATTATATTTAAAAAAGAAATTAATTTCCAGCTGGTGGTGCAGTTTCAGGCTGAACATCCATTGGTACAGTTGCGTATTTAGATTTGTTTGGTTCAGACAACATAACCAATACTACATCAGGCGTATCTTTGACATACACAATTGGTAATGGCTGACCGATACCTAATAATTGATCATAATCGCTTTCAAGCATTTCAGTTTTAGTTTCGATTGCTTTTCCGTTTGCGGTGTAAGCAAGCGTCACTTCGCAAGTTGTTGAAGAACCGCCTTTACGACTTTTTTTCGTTTCTTTATGTGCATCTTTCAATATAGCAATTGTTCTTGCTCCATTTTTTGTTATAGCTGCATCCGTTTTACTATCTTTTATTTGTCCAAAGGTAAATATTGAAATTAGAACTGCTCCAATAGCAGCAATACCAATCCCATATTTGTTTAAAAATGAGCCTTCGGCAGCACTATTTGTGATTGGATTGATAGCCATTATAGTTGGAATGACAAATAATGCACCATAAACAACTTTGGCTACAAAACCAGAACCGTGAATAAAACTCAAAGGCGCAAATAAATAAAAACAAACAGCAAGTACCACTGCTGCAACAAGAAAAATCAATGATTTCATAATACTAATTGGTTTACGTTAAAAAATGTTTTAGCAAATATAGAAGTTTATTTATTTATTTATTTATTTATTTATTTAAAATTAATTGAATTTCTTAACAAATGTTATCGTTTTTGCCTGATTTATGCCTGTATTTTTGCATCATTAAAATAATTTTTTCACAAAAAAAATAAAGAAAATGCAAACGATATTGGGTATAAATGGCTCTACGGGTCAAGAAATTGCTAAAAACCTGAGTGCAAAAGGCATCAAAGTACGTGGCGTGAGCAGACGCGAATTTTTAGGAAATTGGGAACACATAAAAGCTGATGTGTTGGATTTTGAAAGCCTAAAAAAGGCGACCGAAGGTTCGGATGTCGTGTATTGTTGCGTTGGTTTGGAATACAACATCAAGGTTTGGAGACGCGATTGGCCGATTGTCATCGAAAATATTATCGCAGCTTGCTTGGCAACAAACGCCAAATTGGTTTTCGTGGACAACGTATATATGTACGGCCAAGTGCAAGGCAACATGACCGAACAAACACCGATGTTGCCGACATCTGAAAAAGGAAAAGTCAGAAAAATCGTTGCTGAAAAGCTACTCGATGCGTTCAAAAATCGTGGTCTAAAAGGTTGCATCGCACGCTCGGCGGATTTTTATGGCCCCGATTGCCCCAATTCGATGTTTACCGAAACGGTAATTAAAAACGTGCTGAAAGGAAAAACGATGCAATGGCTCGGTCGATTAGAAAAAAAACACGCCTTTACGTTTGTACCTGACATTGGTCGCGCCGCCGTCAATCTCGGTTTGAACGATGCCGCAAATGGTCAAGTTTGGCATTTGCCAACTGCCAACGCTCGAAAAGGTCAAGACTTCATTAATATTATAGCAAACGAGGCCAATGCAAAACCGAAAGTCACAGTGTTGCGCGGTTTTTTACTGAACATTTTGCAATTATTTATACCAGTTTTGAAAGAATTTAAAGAAATGATGTACCAATTCGATGAAGATTACTTATTTTCGTCAGAGAAATACAAAAACGCATTTA
>JAYUJV010000371.1:0-6869 GCA_043764975.1 Saprospirales bacterium | reverse complement strand
AAGTTGGAGCAATGTCAGCGAGCAAATTGTGCATCAAACGAATAGTATTATTGGTCTGATTGATACAATCGCTATCATTAGCCATGATACAATTGATTTGAAAGAGGAAAAAATAAATATGCAAGATTTTAAAACCTTTATTTCAAATATCTCTAAAATTGATAAGGATACATTAGGAATCGTAAATCAAAAATTGCATACACTAAGGCTTACTCAAGGTAAAATCTTTATTTTGCTTGAAAATCAACACCTTTCGAATCATAAATCAATAAAACCTTTATGTGCAGAAATCTGTGGCAACGTAAATAGACTTGATATGCAGAAAAGTTATTTCAATGAGGCCTGCCAATACAACAAAACAGGTTTTTATTTTAAAGATGATTATGATTCTTTGCCGCCAGTAGAGCGCCAGTAGTGTAAAATTATTTTTAAAATGGGATTATTACTTACAATCATTTTTATATTTATAGGCTTACAAGGCATTATTGTGTTTTTTAGCTTAAAATATCATCGTTATCGTTTGAGTGCAAAAAGTATGTTTATCGCTTTTTCAAAATTAGTAGGAACGCTGTTTTTAGCAGATTTTTTCATAGGTTTAGCAATAGATTTTCTAATTGATGTTTACGATATGGTTTTAGTTTTTTTCTCGCTTCAATTTATTTTACCCATGATAACGGTCTATTTTTTATTTTTACCCAATAAATAAAAACAACCTTACTCAAACATCATAATAGCTCCACCATTCCGCCCAACCAACAGCAATTTTCCTTTTTTGCTGCGTATGGTTTGCAAGGCGCGAACCTGACCTTTGACATAAAATCCGCTTTGCGCAGCGTTGCTATTTATAAACGATTTATCGGCTTGCCCGATTAGACAAATACCAGACGTAGCGTCCATGCGACCAATCACAGGTTGTACTTCATACAGATTTCCACCTGCCAAAATATCTTGAATGCCGTCGTGATTGATGTCCAATACTTGCATCGCAAAAATTGCTGCTGCTTGTATCGAAGATGGTAAAATGTGCGCTTTCCAAGCGTTATTTCCTTGATTTTCAAACCATTGGGTCTGTAAAGTGTTCACCATTTTATGGGTTGCATCTTTACGCATTTCTGCCGTAAATACTTCCTTATAAGTCTTGTTAGAAAACGATTTATTTTCTAAAAACTGCTTCCGTAACGACGGAATTTGACTCATCAGATCATCTCTAAAAAACAATGGATAAGACTTTTTTCCTTTATAATAACTAATAATGGCTTCTTGCGTTTCGTTTTTATCAAAATCCTTGATGTCGATTGCTAAGATTGGCGACGACGAAACCTGAAACGGTACATTCTCGCCAAAATTACCAGCCAAGATGTCCAAATCGCCATCGCCATCGAGGTCACATACATTGAGTGACGACCATAAACCTTCGGTGTTCTCTATTTTTTTTGCTTTTAGATTTCCCTTTTCATTCATGCACGTCGTTACAGGCATCCACTCGCCGACAAGCGTGAGGTCGGGTGAACCATCGGCATTGAGGTCAGCAAAAGTAGCGTGTGAAACCATGCCAATTTGCGCCAACGAAGGCGCGCGCGCAGCAATTTCATTCTTAAAATAACCTTTGCCGTCATTGATAAGCAGGTATTGATTCGGCGAATTGCCGTATTTGCCAGCAACAGAGCGGCGACCTACAAAAAAATCTATATCGCCATCGGCATCAATATCAGCTGCGCTGACGCACGAGCCGTTGTTTTCGATTTTGGGCAAGCGGCCTTCACTCTTTTCAAAATGCCCTTTGCCATCATTGAGGTACAAACGGTCTTGATAATAAAATTGATTCACGAGCTGATTGCCGCCACTGACCACATATAAATCCAAATCTTTATCGCCATCTATGTCCGCAAAAGTAGCCGCCACGTCTTCAAAAAGACTGTCTTGTTGGATATTATAAGTATCTATTGCGCCAAAAGTACCGTTGTCGTGTTGTAAAAAAATCGCCTTTGCTACATCTTTGCTTCCTCCGATATATACATCGTCAAGTCCATCGCCATTGAGATCTGCTGTTGCGATACAAGGGCTTTGGGTCGATAGCAAATACGGAATTAGTCGCTCATAAGTATTGTCATAATATGTGTTCTCGACGTGGCGATATGTCAAGGCATTGGGTATTTCTTTTAAATAAGCAACGTCTGTATTTTTTTTATTTTTATTAAAATTTAAAATACTTTTTTTATTAAAATAAGTATTTTTTTGAATGTTAATACATTGATTAACAGGCGTTTGTAGCAAAGTTGTATCGCTCAAATCGTCCCAAATAATTTTGATAGAATCTACTTTATTGGCATTGCCAAGGCCAAAATGTAAGCTATAATCTACGGAAGATAGAAAGCCACGAACAGGCGAAACCTCTTGCATTTGCATTGTTTTTTGAGCATAAACATATGCTTTTGCACCAATGCAATGTGTGTTTTTATTATTAGGATTCGATAGCGAAACGTTTATAAAATTAGCGTTATTTACTTGTCGAGATTGATTTTGCAACACCGTTGCCGTTTGATTGAGGTTGTTGAGTATCAAATCCAAGTCGCCGTCATTATCCAAATCAGCATACGCGCTGCCATTGGTGCAAGTCGCTTGTTGCTTACTCCAGTCCAAGGCGTTTGCGAATCTAGCATCGCCCATATTTTTGTAAAAAACATTTGGCACATCGCCTTTGGGCATGTGCTGAATCAAGGCCGCATCGCTTACTTGCGCTTGCGCATCGGACACAAATTTTAGGTAATCCAAGTCATTGGGTCGGCGAGCTATGCCGTTGCCCACAAAAATATCTTTTTGCGTATCGTTGTCAAAATCAGCCAATAGCACAGACCAACTCCAATCGCTCGCTGACACACCAGCTTGCTGACCAATTTCAGAAAATTGTGTATTGTTTCCTACATTTCCAGTGTTAATTTGTAGCATATTGCGAGGAAATTGTTCATAAAAACCGCGTTCTTTTTTGTAGCGATAGATGTCATAAGAGTCTGGGCCGACTGAGTTTTTATACACCACTTCGTTATCAGGTTTCATGTCGAGTGTCATAATATCTGGGCGTAAGTCATTGTTAATATCGGCCGCATCAACGCCCATCGAGAACATACTTGTATGTCCCACGCTTTCGCGAATGGCTTCTCGGAATGTGCCGTTTTGGTTGTTGTAATACAGGTAATCATTTTCATGAAAATCGTTCGATACATAAATATCGGGCCAACCATCGCCATTCAAATCACTAACCGAGATGCCAAGTCCGTAGCCAATAGATGAACCTAAAACGCCTGCTTTTTCAGAAACGTCCTTGAAAATACCGTTGTCGTTGCGCAACAACATATCGCCAGCCAAGCTATCGCGGAGCAAACGCATATCGCCACTTTTATAATTATCAGCTTTGTGGATGGATTGGCGCAGAATATAAGCATCAAGATCACCGTCTTTATCGAAGTCAAAAAAGGCAGCTTGTTGGCAAAATCCATTTTTATCTAAGCCATATTGTGCGGCACTTTCTGTAAAAGTTTTATTTTTATTATTAATAAATAATTGATTTTTACCTTTCAAACCTTTGTAATCACTGATTTGACTCACGTAAATATCTAACCAACCATCGGCATTGATGTCCACGATGCTGACGCCAGTTTTCCAATCGCCAGAGCCAGCCACACCAGCTTGATTCGTTATGTCTTCAAAACGACAATTTCCTTTATTCAACAATAATTGATTTGCGGCTGTATTCGACACCATATAAATATCTACGAAGCCATCGTGGTCAAAGTCACCAACGCCAACGCCAGCACCATTATAATAATAAAGGTATTGAATGATATTGAAACGGCTAGTATCGCTCAGATTGTTCTGAAACTGAATACCTGACTCGTCAGCAGATAAGGTTTTGAATAAGGTTGGCGTTTCGCTACGCTTGCAACCAAAGCATAAACCCAAAACTAAGAAAAATGCGAATATTATTTTTTGCATGAAAAGTATCTTTATAGACCGTAAAGATACGAATAGACTTGTATTTTTAAGAAAAAAATACGCTGAACGAAGATTAACGTTTTAGCCACAATTTTGGATTTTGGCGTTGTCCGCCATTCCAGATTTCGATGTGCAAATCGCCCGAAGCCGCCAATCGCCCAATTGCTTGGCGTGTGTCTATTTCGTCGCCTACTTTTGCATACACTCGATCAAGATTCGAGTACACTGAATAGTAAGTGCCATGCTCCACGATGACCATATAATTGACGCCAGTAATGAACTGAATTCCAAGCACTCGACCTTTAAAAACGGCATTCACATTGCTGCTATTGGCTGTATTTATGTCTATGCCATTGTTCGTAATCCAAACGGTTGGCGCATCGGGATGTCGCTGTTTGCCATACACTCGGCTGATCGTGCCGCTACCAACTGGCCAAGGCAATTTGCCTTTGTTGCTATTAAAACTATCCGATAATGCCTTAGATTCGGCAGATTCGGTAGGAATGGCTTCATTTTTACGAGGCTCGCGAGTAGTTGTTTCTGCTTTATTTTTACTGCCTATATTCGAGCGCAACACCATGTCTGTACTCGGATTTAGGCGCAAGGTAGCACGTCGGCGCGCTTCGAGTTCTTTTTGGATAAAATCTTCAATAGACGCGCTGAGTTTTTGATGGTTGCGTTCTTGCTCCGCCAAATTTTGCTTCAAATTCGATTCTTTTTGCTTCAGCGATTGTAGTTCTTTTTCTTTTTCGGTTAGTTCTCTACCAAGGTTTTGGGCTTGGCTTGTCACTTCATCTAAGGTTTCTTGTTGGCTTTCTTTTGTACCTGTGAGCGCATATATTTTTTGTTTCAAAACCTGCTGCGTACTGGCAATACCTGCCACTTGTTTTTTCCTAAATTTGTCATATTGACGTATATATTGAAAGCGACGAAAGGCTTGATTAAAACTTTCTGACGAAAACAAAAACAATAAAAGGCTGTGATTTATCTTTTGGCGAAACGTGCGACGCACAGTTTGTGTATAAGTTTCTTTTAGTTTTTCGACATCGGTAGCGAGCGAAGAAATGACATCGCTAGTGCGGCTTATACTTTTTTGTGTACTCGAAAGATTGGTTGTTACGTCACTGATGACTTCTTTTTTTTCTTCTAATTTACCTTGAACTTGCGAGACACGTTGTTGTGTAACATTCTTTTCTTTCTTCGTGTTTTTGAGTTCCCGCTTCGTATTTTTCATAGCTTGCTGCACGCGTTTTCGTTCGCGTTCAAGGTCTTTTCGACCTTGTTGTGCCAATACGCTCAACAAAGTCAAAGTAAATACCGCGACAAGTATGAATTTGGTTTTCATTATATTTTATTAATAATTATAAAAATAAAATTTTATAAATTATTGATTTTTAATTAGTTGTAAATACTTATCCGTTTTGGAAAATTAGAATATTTTTTTGTCACTCTGATTAAATTTTACGTCACAATAAGCAATGGACAACAAGCAATTAAAACCCGAGCATTACCTTCATGCTGAAATCTAAATTTTGCTTATTGTTTATTGCTTATTTTAAACGAACAATTAGCAAAAGCTATGAAAATCCAACTTACTTTCTAATGCCTAAGTTTTACAAATTAATTATGATTTAAAAATATTTAAAACTCAAAAACATCTACTTTTCTGTATCGACTTGGTATTTCAAATCGAATTATTTTTGGTTTATTGATTTCTACTTCCGTAAAATCTATAATTGCCGAGCCTTTATTTCCATTTGGACTTGACGCTTCGATTTGGCGCATAAAAGAAACATTGCTGGTTTCTACTTTCTGATAATTACTATATATAAGGTGTACTTTTTCTGACGTTTTCACTTTTCTAAAATCCACATTTTTTAACATATAGTATTTCGAGTCAAACTGATAATCGGTAGCGATATTCAAGTCATTGCCTGATAGGTTGTATGTGCTGTCTCGTTTTGTATAAACCAACTGCTTTTTATCATAAAAATGAGGATTACCAAGCAAAATATCTTGAATGGTCGCAAAATCGGCAGGAATGTTCAGGGTCTCGGACACATAGCTCAAAGGGCGTTTCATGTATTCACCACTCAAGCGATTGAGTACACAAACACTGTCTTTGCTGATGAGGGCACGCGCCGCCTCGAATCCAAATTTGCGCAGCACAACCAAAATAACGCTATCTTTTCGGAGCTGTATCACGCCCGAAAGTACCAACGGATTGCCTTGGTATTGCACCGTAATATTGGCTTTTCCGCTAAACCATTCGGCGCGAATAGCATTGTTGTCAATCTGAGAAAATAAATTTTCGATTGGATTATTTGATTTCGGACCTTTTTCGGTCAGTTCTAAGTTGTCTTTTTTTGCTTCGTTCACTTTTTTGGTGCTATGACAAGCGCTAAAAATGCAAATAGAAAAAAACACAAGCACAAGCGAAGTGTTGTATGTCGATGTGAAAACGGTGTGCGTAAATTTCGGTTTGGGAATATTCATTTAATCGTTTGTTTTACGGTCATTTATTTTTTTATCAATGCTATTACTCGTTGCGCCTTTGTCTTTTGCTTTTTTCCAAAAAACGAGTGCATTGTCTGTATCATTAAGTTTGTAATATATATCGCCTTGTTTTTCAAGAATATAGGGAGCATTTTCGCCACCTACGAGCGCTTTTTGATTCCAGGTACTAGCCTCCGTATATTTCTGTTGTAGGTAATAACTTTTAGCAATCTCGTGTTGCGTATCTATGCGCAAGCGTTGGTTTTTGCCCGACATCAGCAAAGCCTGTTGTAGGTTATTGAGTGCATCGTCGTATTTTGACTTTGTGTTGAGCGCCAAGCCATTCATATAAAAAGCATTGCCTTGGTTCGGAAACAAGTCCA
>JAYUJV010000370.1:0-6869 GCA_043764975.1 Saprospirales bacterium | reverse complement strand
GTGTCTGAAAAAAGTTTTACATATTATATTCCGAACGGCACTGTTATTGAAAATCCACCAGCGGGAACTAAATTGGGTGCAACCTATCTCTCTAATGGTGATGTTCGTTTTTTGCTGAATGCACCGCTGAAAAGTAATTGTTTCCTTATTGGTAGTTTCAACAATTGGACTCAAAACGATCAGTACCAAATGAAGCGTAGCATAGACGGTAACTACTATTGGATTGATCTAAAAGGCTTAACAGCTGGTCAAATTCATACATATCAATATTTAGTAGATGGCTATCAGAATATTGCAGATCCATTGAGCGATTTGATACTTGACCCAGGAAATGATAAAAATATTCCCGCTGCCACTTATCCAAATATGCCTCCGTATCCAGTCGGTACGAGTGGTGCAGTTTCGGTTTTGCAACCAGGTAAAACACCTTATGCTTGGACTACTAAAAACTATGTGCGTCCAGCATCAAAAGATTTGGTGATTTATGAGTTGTTGGTTCGTGATTTTTCTACAAAACGTAGTTTTCAAGGCGTTATAGATTCATTGGATTATCTAAAAAAATTGGGTGTAAATGCTATCGAATTGATGCCTTTGCACGAGTTTGAAAACAACAACAGCTGGGGTTACAATCCATCATATCATAATGCTTTGGACAAAACTTACGGAACGCAAGACAAATTCAAGGAACTCGTGGATAAAGCACACGGACTTGGCATGGCAGTTATCACTGACGTGGTTTTCAATCATGCTTTTTCGCAATCGCCTTTATATAAGATGTATAATGAATTTGGAAAACCATCTGGCGATAGCCCGTATCTGAATACCGATGCGACGCATCCATTTAATGTAGGTTATGATTTTAATCACGAAAGCAAATCGACTAAAGATTATGTAAAACGTTGCCTTGAATATTGGTTGACGGAATACAAAATTGACGGTTATCGCTTCGATTTATCGAAAGGATTTACGCAAACCAAGAATACAGACGTAGGCAAATGGAGTGCTTATGATGCTTCACGTGTAGCGATTTTGAAAGATTATTATGATTTTCAACAAGCTGTCAGCAAAAATTCTTATTCAATATTAGAGCATTTGGGCGAAAACAATGAAGAAAAAGAACTCGGAAATTACGGCATGATGCTTTGGGCAAAAATGACAGACCAATACAACGAAGGTTCAATGGGTTTTGGTAACAATAGCTTGATTGCAGGTTATTACAAAAATCGTGGCTTCACAAAACCACAATTGGTTACGTTTCAAGAGAGCCACGATGAAGAGCGTTTGATGTTCAAAAATTATACTTATGGCAATACTTCAAATGCAAATTATAATATAAGAGATTACAAAATTGCGAACTCCCGCAATGAATTGACAGCGTGTTTCTTCTACCCTATTCCTGGTCCAAAAATGATTTGGCAATTTGGCGAATTGGGCTACGATTACTCTATCAATGCTTGTCAGAATGGAAACATCAGTAGCAATTGTAGAACTGATCAGAAGCCAATTCGTTGGGATTATTACCAAGAAACGAGCAAGCGTCGCTTGTTCAACGTTACAGCTTCTATCATAAATCTCAAGCGTCAATATCCTGATTTACAGATTGTTGCATCAAAATTGCAAGGTTATTTCAAGTATATAAAACTACAAGGCAATGGTATAAATATGATTATTATCGGAAATTTTGAGAATGCAGATCGTATCGACGAAGGCGATACCGTGGACGAATGGACAGAACAAGGTACTTATTTTGAGTATTTTACAGGCATCCCATATACAGTTGGTGCTACAATTCCTGAATTTAACCTCAAAGCTGGCGAATACCGTATTTATACTGATAAAAAATTGGCAGCACCAATTGGCGGTAATGTAAAGTATATTTTGTTACAAAATAATGAGGTCAATGTTACAAAATACAAAGTTGAAGTTTATCCAAATCCAACAGATATGGAAACAGTTCAATTGTCGTTTGATGCCAATATCACGAATGATGTGAAAGTTGAAATCACAGATATTAGTGGTAAAACAATCTCATCGAAGACAATAAATGCAACAAATGGCGCTAATTTATTGAATATAGCTATGCCAAATTCGGCAGGTACATATTTCGTAAAGTTGTACATTGATGGAGAAACTATCAGCAAAAAAGTAGTCAAAATCTAATTTTTTTCTATTTCTAATATTTTTAAAAACCATGTAATTATTGATTTAGTTACATGGTTTTTTTGTTTCATTTTTTTATTTACAATAAAAATGACATTGCAATATTATTTTCAAAATATAGTTAATACATTTACTATCTAGTTTAATAAATTCACAACTTTGAAAATACACTTCTGTAACGTCGTCGAGGTTTAAAACCTTGACGACGTTGGACGGAAAGTTATTTTCAATCATTAAAAATCAATTTGTCAAAGTTTCTAAATTCCTAACTTTTATCAATCATCATTTTATGTTTTCAAAATTTCTTATATTTATTTTAATGATTTCGAGTTTATTTTGTTGCAAGACTACAAAATTATCGACCGTTCAAATGTCTAAAACTCAGACGGTATTGTTGTGCGATAGCACAAGAGCATCAACGTTGATTGTTGAGGATTTTACAGATCATTTTTTTGAAAAAATAAATGTGTTGGATATGTCAATCCAAATGAACAGAAAATATATTGACGGCACAACACGTCGTGAAATATTGAAAGATTATGAAAATTATCTTCAAAAAGACGTTTCTTCATTCACGACTGAAGAGCAAAAATTGCTCAACGAATGTCTGAAAGAAATAAGCACGACTTGCAACTACTTGAATGTCAATATATTACCAAATAATTTGAATCTAATAAAATCAAAAGCGACAAATTACGGACAAGGCACTTGGTACACACGCGAGAACTGTATCATCATACCGTTTGATGCACTGAAGGCCAAAGAAAAAGACAAAATAGTAGAAACATTGTATCACGAAATATTTCATTGTTACTCGCGTGCGAATACCGAAAAACGTGCTTCATTATATAGTTTGATTGGTTTCAAAGCCATCGAAAAACCATTGAATATGCCGCGCGCTTTGCAAGATCGAGTTTTGCTAAATCCAGATGGCGTTAATTATGCTCAAAAAATTGATTTGCAGCAAGCACCAGATAAAATTTTATCCGCCATTCCGATTATTTTGGCCAATGAATATCAAGTTGTTCAAAATAAAAAATCATTTTTTCAATATTTGCGCTTCGATTTATTCGAGGTCATAGACGAACCTTCGCACGTGGATGTGATGACAAAAGTTGATGCCATTTCAACGACAATCAACATCAACGAACAACCCGATTTTTATCGACAAATCCGCGACAACACAAAATACATCATTCATCCAGATGAAGTATTGGCTGATAATTTTATGTTTTTGTGCCAAAGTATCAAAAATCCTAACAGATTAGACGATTTTTCGCCAGAAGGAAAAGAATTGATTAAGAAAGTGAAGGAAATTGTGATGAAGGATTGAGGAACGAAAGTAGAGAATCGAAAGTCGAAAGTTACGAAACGTGAAAATCGTGAGTCGTGAGAGAAATTGCTTTCGCAATTTTTTTCGTGAGAATTGTTGTGAAGCGAGGAGCGAAAGTTACGAAACTTGAGTCGAACATCGAAAAGAATCAAAAAAGTAGTTGAAGCTTTCAGCTACTTCTTTGATTAATATTCAAATATTGGATTAAAGCCGTAGAACGGCGTCCTATTGGTAGCAAATAAGTTTTTTTAGTTTATTAAGGTGCATCGCACCGTTCTCTAATTAAAATACTTAAAATACTTAAAATACTTTATAAAACGGTGCGTTGCATCTTTTTATCGTTTATCTAACCCAAGATTCCCATTTTATAAGGTATATTAAAAAAAAAATTCAAAAAGTTGTATCCTTTTTTAAAAACGACATTATGACATTATCAAAATAAAATCATTGATGTCACATTTAAATAAGGAAAACGATGATAAAAGCAATTTCTATCGAAGGATTTAATCCATCAATTCATGTTATGGAAAAAGCATATACCAGACAATCAGACAACGAAATGGAACTCGAATGGCAATTGATACAACGTTGTGTGCATCAACCAGCCTTGTTTCGTGGCTTGTATGACAAATATTACGACAACGTTTTTAAGTTCATATTCCGTAGAACCAACGACATGGAATTGACTGGAGATTTGTGTTCACAAACTTTTTTGAAAGCCATGCAAAGCCTTTCAAATTACAGGTTTCAAGGTGTGCCATATTCTTCGTTTTTGTTCCGAATTGCGACCAACGAAGTGGCAGGATATTTCAGAATACAGCAAAAAACGAGAACCATTAGTCTCGAATCGAGTGCGTGCGCTGGTTTGTGCGAAGAAATCGAAGATTCGATTTATGATGAACACAAACCGTTTTTGACAAAGGCTTTATCAGGCTTAAAAGAAGCCGATATGCAAATCGTTGAAATGCGTTTTTTTGATAAAAAATCGTTCAAAGAAATTGCTGATATTCTGGACATTACAGAAAACAATGCAAAAGTAAAGACGTATCGCATTTTAGACAAGCTAAAAACATTAATGAAATAAATATTTATATTTTGTTAATAATCAAATATTTATGTATAAAAATATCTTAAAAAATCGTCCTTGAAAGTTCAAGTGTTAATTAATAAATTAAGATTATTTTTTTAAGCATAATAAAATCAATGATAAAAAACTAAGTTTTTTCAAAAGGCCTATGAAGCAATTTAGTTAAACTTAAACCAAATTTAATTAAAAAAAAGTGGACTTCCACAACTTCTAATCAATTTATTATTATGAAAGATAATTACAAATTTAATCAAGATCCGAAAGAGCCGAGTGCTTCGGATATACAAAAACATAAAAATTTTGACAATTTACTTCAAAATTTTCAGCAAGTGCCTACGCCAAAAAAACCTTGGCTAAAGATTATCGGTATTGGCGCAACTGCCATTGCGGCTGCGGTCGTTGGTATTTATTTTATGTTCAGTAAACCCAAAAACGATACTCATTTTGAAACGCCGCTCGTAGCAGCTGGCGTCGTGAAAGAGCCGATAAAAGACTTGTCTAAACCGTTTACGAACTACGAAATCGACAACTCGAAAGGTGGCGCTATCACTTATCCGAGTGGTTCGGTAGTCACTGTTCCAGCCAATGCGTTTGTGCGTCCGAATGGCGAACCTGCAACAGGTAAAGTAAATGTACAATACCGCGAGTTCCATGATGCGGTAGATATTTTCCTTTCGGGTATTCCGATGAATTATGATAGTTTGGGCAAAAAATACCAATTAGAATCGGCCGGCATGATGGAAATTTATGCCAATCAGAATGGCGAAAAATTAGCCTTAGCCAGTGACAAATCACTCGATATTGCGCTTAAAAGCAACATCACGAGTGATGAACAGCAATATAATATATATGAATTGGATGCCAATACAAAAAAGTGGACTTACAGAACTAGCGACCGAATCGAAAGATTGATGAATACAAAAGTGGTGAAAGAAGATAAAAATGAAATGTCACAGAAACAAGTCGAAATAGATTCTTCATTTACAGTAGATACTGAAAATACTAAGGGTAAAAAACAATATTTAGCTTTACAAAAAGAGATTACAACTTATGAAAACACGGCACCATTGATACCTCAAAAACCAAGCGGAAAAGAGTTTGTGTTCGACATCAATTTTGATGGTTTAAAATACAACAACAACAGTCCAAAAGGAATTGGTCGCTCTTTGAAAGACAAACAAGACGATGTAAATGATGTAAAAAAGAAATTGTATCAAGGTACAATGTGGAAACTCAGCAACTCAACCGAAAAATTACCAGCCGATTACGGACAAACACAATGGGAAGATGTGGACATCAGCGACAACGGAAATAATGCTTTTGTATTGACTTTGAAAAAAGAAGATAAGTTGATAAAACTCAATGTAGCGCCAGTCTTGATTGGTAAAAATTATGAAAAAGCAATGGCTGAATACAAAGCCCGTTTTGATGAATATGAAGCAAAACTCAAAGAAAAACAAGACAAATTGGCAAATTTGAGATCTAATTTTGAAGCTGAGCAAAAAGTAGAACGTGAAATGGCCTCAAAAAGTGCTAAAGAAAAAGCCGCTTATTATACTGCAAATGGTCATCAAAGTTTAGCAACAGAAGAACTAATCAAAGAACAAGTTATCAATCATTTTAAGGTTGCCACGCTCGGACTTTGGAATTGCGATAGACCTTTGCCAGAAGATATGCTCGGTATAAAAGCAAATTTTAAGGTAAGAAAAGACGTTACGCTTGATAATCAATTGGCATTTATGGCATCGAAAACAAGAAATACTGTTTACTCATTTTATACACATCGTGACGTAACAATGGTTTTTAATCCAAATGATGAATACACAATTTGGATTGTAACAGAAGAAAATAAATTAGCCATCGTGAATCCAGAAGATATTTTGGCGATGAAAAAAATGAATTTACAAGCCAATCAAAAGTATAATTTCAACATGACTTTGAGTGCAAAACCATTGAACTCCGAAGCCGAAATTAGAGCAGCGCTGAACATTTAGGTCTGTCACAAATAAACGATTAATAAAAAAAGCATTTCAGTAAACTGAAATGCTTTTTTTATGATTATTATGAACTCTACGTTTTCAAGACTCAGTTTTTTCTCCTTCCCATTTGGGGAAGGTCGGGATGGGGCTTAATTACATCATTCCACCCATGCCGCCGCCCATTGGAGCGTGGCTATGACCTTCTTCTTTTGCTGGCTTGTCGCTGATGACACATTCTGTCGTCAAGATCATACCTGCTATCGAACCTGCATTTTCGACCGCAACACGTGTTACCTTAGTTGGGTCAATT
>JAYUJV010000369.1:0-2573 GCA_043764975.1 Saprospirales bacterium | reverse complement strand
AGTTTCCGAGCGATACGTTTAGCTTCGTAAAACCCAATGCTCAATTTGGATTTACGAATGACAATTTGACTATAAAAACGCCTCAAATACAACGCAACGGCACAGGTTTGGGTATCGATATTGGCGTGCAATACATCATACCAGATACTGAGCATGATGAGTACGATCATCGCTTGCTTGTAGGTGCTGCATTGATAGACCTTGGTCAAATTAATTTTAATAAAAATGCCGAAGAACATTTCGTTGCTTCTGATATTACATACCAACCCAATGGTGCAGAGTTTAAATATGTAAAAACATATCAAGAGGCGCTCGCCGTAATGAGTCAAAAAGCGCTTGGTGATCCAAAAAAATCTTACGTAGCCAGTCGTTTTACCATCGGATTGCCAACAGCACTTTCGTTACAATTTGACTATAAAATATGGACTTACAACTACGTAGGCGCTAGCTTTGTACAGCGTTTACCTCTGTTCAAAAACTCGCTTGAGCGACCGAACACACTATCTGCTTATTATCGATTTGAGCACAGATGGGGATCTTTTATGTTGCCTATCACTTGGCACAATTATAAGCAAATACACGTAGGTGCAGCCATTAGATTGGCTTATCTGACCATTGGCAGCGACAATATACTTGGCTATTGGGGCAAAAGAGATTTGACGAATGGCGATTTTTATATGGCCTTAAAATTCAATCCATTCAAACTTGGCTTGGATTTTGGAAATACTAGTAATAAGAAAGGAAATGGTTGGTTTAGTAGAGACAAAGTAAAATGTCCTACGTTTTAAGCTGTCACATTTTCTTACTTTTTAGGTTTAAAAATATTTTAAAATATACCTAATTTGGTCTTGTTATTAATATTTCGTCAACATGAAAAATAAGTATTATCTTTTCATCATCGTTTTTTGTATCGGGTTTAGCCTTTCATTTATGCTGCCGATGCCAATATCGATGCCTGGGCAAGCCAATATACCTGCCAATATCGCTCGCAAATTGCGACGTGACGCAGCGCGTCTTGCACTAAGGGTAGAAAGTGAAAAAGATGATTTGCGCTACCAGTCCGTTGGGATTCCGAAAGAACGTTTGAATGGTATTTACAACATTTTAGCCAATGTATATGCCATGGACGAAGTCGGAAAATCCATCGAAAAGTGCAATGTGCATACTTTTCCGAATCCTTCGATAGATCACTTAGTGGTTATTTTTAACAAAACGGCTGCTTGGGCAGAGCCGCTACGGAATGGCGCAAACGAAACGAGTAGTAAAGAAATCAATAAACTGCTTAGTAGCTACGATTTGATTATCGAAAAATATGTGCAATGGAACGACAAAAGCGATGCCATCACGATTCGCTCCAAAGAGCCGCTCAATATGGCTGCGCTCGCCAACGAATTTAACAATATATCTGATGTAACCGAAATCGACTTGGGTTTGCCTAAAGTTGGCGGTAGCGACATTCGTATGAAGCGCATTGACAACGCCTGGGAAGTCGAATATGTACTCAATTTTGGTGCTTATGCAGGTATGTCGTCGGGCAAACAACATAGTTGGAAATACAAAGCATTTGACAATGGCACAGTCAATTTTAAAGGTGAACAAGGTGACCCAATTCCTACTTGGATCAAGTGCGCATTAGAAGAAATAGGGAATAAAAAACGTTTGTAAAAATAGTAAATAATTTGTCTATCAAGCAGTTGTGTACCAATAAAAAAGTACATAATGATTTTCGGTTTCTATGTAATATTCGTCTGCAATATATTTAAAAACAGAACCATCGCTTCGCAAAATCTTTTCTGATTGCAAAGGATTTATGGATTCCAATGCCTTGATGTCAATCTGCTGTTCGTTCAGAAAAATAGACTTTATATAATAATTTTCTCCAGTCAATCTCGCTTCCTTCTTGTATTCAAAATCAACATTGCGCTTATATGTGCTACCCTTGTAATCGGCTGCCATAAAGTCAATCCATCGCTCAATATCTGCTCGTTCGTACACCGAAATATCATTCCATTCTTCTTGGTGCATCTTCAATCGCACACTCAAAATCGCCATGGCTTCCATGAACGTCAACTCCTCTTTTTTTATAAAAAAGAGATATGAAAAACTCGTTTCGCCACGCGAATGATCTATAAATACCTTATCTATATTGCCGTTTAGACCATCTAAACAGCAACTTACATGATGCGCAAAATCTTTTTTTAATAACGTAATAAGATTCATAGTAACGTGTAAATAATAAGTTGATAAAGTTGAGTGCAGTATTTTATGTGCTGAAAAATGTATTATTTTCTAACACATTAGGTACATAAGAAGGGTCACATGAGGTCACATAGGCTTATGTGTTCTTATGTGAAAATACCTTATGTGTCTTATGTGTTAAATTATTTCTAACACATAAGGCACTTAAACGTGGTAAGATTTACAGTAATTTCCCTATAAACTTTACCACGTTATTATTTACATATTACATAGTGTACTGAAAACTTCGGAGAACTTTTAAACTGCTCTAAAATAGTTAAAAAAAAGTAACTTTGCCACAAAATTACTATTAATGCAACTTGAAGAATATTTAT
>JAYUJV010000368.1:0-6881 GCA_043764975.1 Saprospirales bacterium | reverse complement strand
AATAAAATTAGATTCTTCATGGATAGGATGACTATACGACAAGCGAAAAAGTCCTAATAAGTGACTTATTAGGACTTTGCGCTATACAAATAAATATTCCTGAGAAACAATAAAATAAGTCACTGACTTATTCTACTATTACATCTTGCTCTTGAGCAGTAGGATTAGTTGTAGCAAACTTCTGGAATTTCTTATTGAACTTGTCAATACGACCCGCAGTATCTACGAACTTCATCTTACCTGTAAAGAATGGGTGTGAATATGACGTGATTTCCATCTTAATTAATGGATAATCGTTGCCATCTGCCCACTTCACAGTTTCTTTAGAGTTTGCGCATGACTTCGACATGAACATCTCTTCGTTAGAAATATCTTTGAATATAACAGTGCGATAATTCGCTGGGTGGATACCTTCTCTCATGACCTATTTTTTAATCGGTTACTATTTTTTTTAAAATGACTGCAAAGATATGTTCTTTTTTTTGAAAACCAAACATTTGTACCTAAAAAACCTTTAAAATAAAGTTTAAAATAAGTTTAATGCCCATTTTGTACAAAATTAAGATAGAAAAAATGGATTATTCGTGTTTGTAAACAAAATTTGAGGCTAAACTAAAGCATATATTATACTTTAGTTTAGCCTCAAAAAAAAATTATTAAAAATTGATAATAAACTTTAAAAAGAGTTGTTAAAACAAAAGCAAAAGTGCCATCGTGGTTTATCCTAAATTTAATGATTTTTTTAATTCCGTTTCTAAAAATTTCATATTGCACAAACTCTTTATATTTATTGCCTCATGGTTTCTGTTTTATAAGAAAAAAGATTTTTTATATTAAAAAAATATCGGATTCGATGTCACAGTTCATACTATTTTATAGATAATATTTAACTCATTCTCAATGGTTTTATATATGATAAATAAAATAAAAATAAAAAGTTTAACAACAATATACTTACGTCATTTTATAATTATTTATATGTTTTAAACCGTATAAATTAGAATTTTAAATAAATTATTAATCTTTTTAATACTATTTTATTTTTTAGAATGTGGAAAAAAAAATCTTTAAAAACATAGAGATTTCCATAATTATATCTTTCTTTATAGCAAATTAACAAAAACGATACGACATATACCATCAAAACTTATCAAACTCAATGGGTATAAATGCACTAATTTCCGAGTATAATTCCATGTCACAAAAGGGAACGGTACCTTTTTATGAGGGAACGGTATTTATCGAAATCTCGGATTACTTCCGTGAAGGCTCTCAATATAACGAATCGTTGAAGGCATTGGCGATAGGCATACAGTACCATCCGTACTGTGCTGACTTGTTTGTGGCAAAAGCCAAACTTTTGTTAGAAACCAACCAAGAAGACTTGTCACTAATCTTCATCGACAAAGCGCTTGCTTGCTCGCCGAATGATGTGGCTATTTTGAGTATCAAACTCGAAATCTTGACGGAGTACGAACGCTTCGAGGAAGCAAAAGACGTATTGGCTTTGCTGAAACAAACTTCAATTGGCTCAGACTCTATGGACAATGTATATTTCCTACAAGGTAACTTATATGATATGATGGAAGATTTTGATATGTCTTTTCAGTCATTTTCGGAATCAATCCGTCGTAATCCTCGTAATACGGAAGCTCTTTCTAAGATTTGGTTTGCAACCGAGTATTGTGGTCGATATGAAGATAGTGTAACCTTACATCAGTTTGTGATAGACCAAAATCCGTATTCGCATTTGGCATGGTTTAATTTAGGTGAAGCCTACGCAGGTTTAGAGGATTACTCGAAAGCCGTAGAAGCCCTTGAGTATGCTTTTATCGTGAATGAAGATTTTGAGATGGCGTATCGCTCATGTGCTGCGACTTGTATTAAGTTGGGTTGGTACAAAAAAGCATTGAAGTGTTATCAAGAACTTTCGGAGCGCATCGAGCAAGATAGCGACATCCTGACGCAGATGGGCTACTGCTATGAGTGTATGGGCGAACTCTCGAAAGGGGAAAATTATTATGCGAGAGCCGTCATGAAAAACCCAAAAGATCACGACGCGCATTATCGTATGGGACAGTGTCTTTCTAAGGGGCGAAAATGGAAAGCATCGATCTCGTCATATACGCGTGCTGTCGAACTCGACGGTCGAAAAGATAGATATTTACACGCTTTGGCCGAAGCCTATTTAAAAATTGGTGACTTAGACCAAGGAGAAATATATTTACAAAAAGCAACCGAAATCGCGCCAGAAGTTCAAGATTATTGGATTCGACATGTAGAAGTATTGTTGAAACAAGGACAAATAGATAGATGCCACGAGGTATTGGAAGATGCCGAAATAAACGCTTTTGGTCCGTTTGTGTTATACTGCAGAAGTGCTTGTTATTTTGAAGAAGGCCGCCGACAAGAAGCCTTGCAAACCGTCATCGAAGCCTTACAGATGGACAATGGCTACGAACACAATTTATTGTTCAACCTAACGCCATATCTTGAGCAAGACAAAGACGTACTGAATTTAATCACGACTTTTTCGAGGAGTTGATGGGTTTTATAGACTGATTTTGTTCTTTAAATTTGGTTACGAAGTTGTATCTTTGTAACCAAATTTATTTTTTATGCCAAATAATTACGATAGAATCCTAAAGGAAAATATAAAGTCAATTATTCCTTTTTTGATCAAAAACATCTTGGGCTTAGAAGCGGTAGAGTTCGAGGAAATGAAGGATAAAATTCAGACGACTTTAGAGCGAGAAGCCGATTTTGTACAAAAGGCAATCCCACAAGATGCAAAAGATGCTTATATTTTGCATTGCGAGCTACAAACACAAGTCGAGGCAAATATGGATGCTCGATTGTTGTTGTATTATGGCCTTTTTTATTACAATTACAAACTACCTGTCAAGCAATTTGTGATATTTATTGGCGATACCAAAAAGCCAAAATTCAAGACGGAAATCATACATGAAAAAATGAAGTTTGAATATACGGTAATCAATTTGCAGGATTTTGACACCGAATTATTTTTGACTTCAGACAAACCCGAAGAAATTATATTGGCAATTTTAGCCAATTTTGGAACTAACAAGCCCGAAGATGTTGTTCGTAATATATTGACTCGCATACAGAATCTAATCGGCAGCGGTTTAAAATTACAAAAATTTGCACGACAGTTGCAAATATTATCAATGTTGCGTAAATTGCAACCTCAAACCAATAAAATTATTCGAGATATGGCATTGACAATCGACATCCGTGAAGATATTTATTACCAACAAGGTGTTTCTGATGCAGCAGAAAAAATGCAAACAGAAATCGTAAAGAATATGCTCCTAAACAGCGACTTGAATGTTGCTCAAATCGCTAATTTTACAAACTCTACAGAGGCGTTTGTTGAAAAAATAAAAAAGACACTTTCTAAGAGCAAAAAGAAATAAAAAATAATCATTTCTCAAAACTGCCGTCTATTGGTTTTTCTGATTTTAAATTCAGTTGCCAAAACACCTCAGCACACTCAAAACCAACTCGCACCATGCAATTGACACTCAGCGATTATAACATATATGTTTCAGCCTTGGATGAGCACCTATCAGATGTGGTAGGTGCTCATTCTTATTCGCAGGTGTTCGTGCTGTGCGATACCAATACGCGTGTGCATTGTTTGCCGATACTACAAGCAACCTTGCCCGATATAGCCTTGAAAACGATAGATATACAAGCAGGCGAAACGTATAAAAACATAGAAACTTGTCAACAAATATGGGCTACACTGATGCGTGGCGAAGCCGATAGAAAGAGCTTGCTCATCAATTTAGGTGGCGGCGTGATTGGCGATATGGGCGGATTTTGTGCCGCTACATTCAAGCGTGGCATGGATTTTATGCAAGTGCCGACTACGTTACTTGCACAAGTAGATGCGTCGATTGGCGGTAAATTGGGGATTGATTTTGGCGACATCAAAAATAGTATCGGTGTCTTTTCAAATCCAAAAGCAATTTTTATTGATACGCGTTTCTTAAAAACTTTGTCTCCGCGTGAGCTTCGTAGTGGATTTGCCGAAATATTGAAACACAGTCTTATTGCGGATAAAAAGGCTTGGAATTTTCTTTCGGAACATAAAAACTTACAACAACTGGATTGGAGCAGCATTGTTCCCAATTCCTTACTGGTCAAAAAAGACATTGTCGAAAAAGATCCTTTTGAGCGCAACGTTCGTAAGGCTTTGAATTTTGGACACACGGTCGGTCATGCGTTCGAGAGCTTAGCGTTGCACTCCGACGAGCCTTTGCTACATGGCGAAGCCGTAGCACAAGGCATGGTCGTAGAGGCTTATTTATCATACTGTTTAGGCACATTGAGCGAAAGCGAACTCAATCATATCTCGTTGGTTATCAATGATATATATGGCCCGAAACGTATTTTTGAGCCTTCAGATTTTGATGCCTTGTATCAACTCATGCTACAAGATAAAAAGAACGAAGGGCAGCAAATATTATGCACTACACTCAATGGCATTGGCGATTTTTGTATCAATCAAGTCTGTGACAAAGCATTGATTATGAAAGCATTGGCTTGGTATTTTGATGTCCTCCCTAAATCCTAAGCCCCATCCCAACCTTCCCCAAAAAGGAAGGAGTAAAAATGGAGGGACTTACTAATATAGCAGCAAACTTTAAAGTGAAAAAAAATATTTCAAAATTTTGATGTTACTTAATGCTACTTAAAAAGTAAAATATCAACTATTTATAATCTTGAAAGCTATAAAAGACCGACAATCCACCCTATTGACTTCATTATTTTAATTTTCTTAATTATTTTAATTTTCCCATCCCTTTCATGCCTTAAACACTACCTTTGCAGCCGAATAAATAAAGGCATAAGCTATGAAGCGCGAATTTCTAATCAATCTCCTCATTTTGATCAGTATCAATCTGCTGATAAAACCCATTTTTATATTTGGTATAGATTTGAGCGTGAACAACATTGTCGGTCCCGAACAGTATGGTCTGTATTTTACGATACTCAATAGCTCTTATTTGATGTTGATTTTTAATGATTTCGGCATCCAAAACTTTAACAATCGCAATATCGCACAGCACAATCATTTGCTGGATAAATACTTTCCGAATATCATTATTTTAAAAACCATTTTGGGTTTTGTCTATCTCATCAGCACCATTTTGCTTTGCATTTCGCTTGGATATTGGCAAAGTGCTTGGGATTTAGTGTTGCTTTTGGCCATCAATCAAGTACTCGTGTCGTTTATCCAATATTGCCGAACCAATATTTCGGGTTTGGGTTTTTACAGGATCGATAGCCTACTTTCTGCCTTAGATCGCTTACTGATGATTGTTTTTTGCGCCATACTCATATTCAGCCACACGCTCGATGCCATGAATGGCATTCGATATTTTGTATATGCCCAAACGGCGGCTTATGTGCTGACGTTTCTGATTGCGTTTTCGATTGTGTTCCGAAAGGTAAAAAGATTCAAGTTGCGATTCAACCTCGCATTTTTGTTATTGATTATAAAAAAGAGTTTTCCGTATGCACTCATTGCGCTGCTCATGTCGGCCTACACGCGTGTAGATGGTGTGATGCTTGCGCAAATGTTGCCCGATGGGAAAACCGAAGTTGGTATATATGCGTCGGCTTATCGCTTGCTCGAAGCCAGTAATTCGATTAGTTTACTGTTTGCAGGTTTGTTGTTACCGATGTTCGCGCGGATGCTTGGCGAACGCGAATCGGTGTATCCGCTCGTAGGCTTGAGCAGTCGAGTGATTGCGGTCATTAGTATTAGTGCGGCCGTTTGTTTTTCGATGTTTAGTATGCCAATTATGGCGCGCCTTTATCCGTTGGCGACACCGTATTGGGCGGAAACTTTGAGTATCTTGATTTGGAGTTTTGTCCCCATCAGTTTTATGTATATTTTCGGAACGCTCTTGGTTTCAAACGGAAGCGTATGGGTTATGAATCGTATTTTTATGGTCGGCGTAGTGCTTAATCTTATACTCAATTACGTATTGATTTCGGCATTCAAGGCGCATGGTGCGGCGTGGTCGGCGGTCATTACGCAAGTGTTCGTAGCAGTTTCATTGATGTGGACAAGCGCGAATGTATTTGATTTCAAAATTAATAAATCATTGATAATCAAAATCTTATGCTTTTTATTTTTAATAAATTTGAGTGCATTGGGTTTCCAAAAATATATTTCAAATTGGTTGATTGCTTTTTTAATGACAGGTTTTTCGAGTTTAATTTTTGCCTTTGCACTTGGGATTTTAGAAAAAGATGTGTTGCTTAATTTTAGAAAAAAAGTATAAAGTTGAATATTGATAAACAAAAAAAGCCACGATAACTGCGCGTCATCGTGGCTTTTTAGCTGACTAAAAGCGATTTATTTCATACCTAATTTTGCCTTTACGAGTGTCGTAACATCGTTGCTTTCGGTTGCAAAAAGCATCACGCCAGTGCTGACATCAAAAATAAAAGTATATTTATTTTCTTTACCAACTGCTTGGATTGCTTCATCAACGCGCTTCAAGATTGGCTCTAACAATGACTTACGACTAGCTTCTAACTTCGCTGTCACTTCTTGGCGATAAGCCTCGATATCTTGTTGTTGCTTCTGAAGATCCGCCTCGCGCTTTTGCGACTCAACGGGTGTCAAGATTCCTTTATTGGCATCTTCGATGTATTTTGCATAATCGGCTTCGGCCTTTTTGTACATATCCTGACCTTTCAATGAGAGTTGTTCTCTCATTTTTTGCATCGTGGTGTCCGCTTTTCTGACATCAGCAAATTGCTCCATCAAATTGCCGACATTGATGTGGCCAAATTTTTGTGCCTGCGCACCAAGTGTAGCGATCAAAACAACCGCC
>JAYUJV010000367.1:0-23259 GCA_043764975.1 Saprospirales bacterium | reverse complement strand
CTGGATCTGGTCTAAAATCGTCTTGACGTTGCGCCGAACCCAACCAAGTATTGTCCACGTGCCAACTTACCCAATTCGAAATCCCTTTGGATTCGTTGTAGGATTGTACCATTTGCACCTTTTCGAGCAAATAATTGTCTGGAGAAGTCACATCAGTTTTTGCACCAGATGGGTTTCCAAAAAGATAGTGCTCGTTGGTCGGCACTGGAGTAGGCGTAACTACTTGCTTTTCGCAAGCTGCTAAAATCGCCACACAAAATGACATGAAAAATAATTTTTTCAACATAATATTTTTATTTTTATAGATTTTAAAAGAAAGTACGAAGTACTAAGTACTAAGTACGATTGCAAAGTATAAACGATTGTACTACAAAAGTATTCATAAAAATAAGGATTATTTAATTTTTAAAATAAAATATATGTTTTTCACTCTTTTTTTATATCGTTGTGACAAATTAAATTGATAAAGGAAAGTATAAAAAACAAAGTGCCTTGTAAATCAACGACTTACAAGGCACTTTATTTATAAATATTAGTTTTTTACTTTTTTAATACATCACGTAAATCCAACACAAACTGAGCCGAAACGCCAACAAGTATTGCAATTTTAGCATCATCAAAATCAGTAGCATTGATTAAAGAAGTAACAAATTTTTTATCTATTTGTTGTTCTAAAAGTAATTCTCCTTTTTTTAAGCCAATTGCAAATCCCTCTTTGTAGCCTTCTTTTTTGGCTTCTCCCATCAAAAAATCGTAAGTACTCATATTGTTTTATTTTTTAAACGCTTCACGTAAATCCATGACATATTGTGCCGAAACGCCAACAAGTGTTGCAATTTTAGCATCATTAAAATCAGTAGAAATGATAAGCGAAGTAGCAAAATCTTTATTCTTTTGCTGCTCTTTTATTGTCAATCCTTCTTCTATTCCTTCATTTCTAGCTTCTTTCATCAAAAAATCGTAAGTACTCATATTGTTATTATTT
Organism: Saprospirales bacterium; assembly: GCA_043764975.1. Lineage (GTDB taxonomy): Bacteria > Bacteroidota > Bacteroidia > Chitinophagales > Saprospiraceae > JAYUJV01. Next base: position 22,274 of record JAYUJV010000367.1, on the reverse strand, counting down.
TTTTAATGCTTCACGTAAGTCCAAGACATATTGAGCCGAAACGCCAACAAGTGTTGCGATTTTAGCATCATTAAAATCAGTAGAAATAATAAGCGAAGTAGCAAAATCATTATTCTTTTGCTGCTCTTTTATAGTTAATCCTTCTTCTCTACCAATTTCTATTCCTTTCTCTGTGCCAATTTCTATTCCTTTCTCTGTGCCAATTTCTATTCCTTCATTTCTAGCTTCTTTCATCAAAAAATCGTAAGTACTCATATTGTTATTATTTTTGACAGTTTTTATAATTGTTTTTCTGTTCTCGGGGCTAAATTCGTTGTTTTTTAGGATATAAACAAGTTGTGCGACCAAAAAAGTTTCCAAAGCCTCATTATTTTCTGAATCTTTAACATTTACGAGCAACAATTCGATATTTTGCAACACATATTGCTCATTTGTGCCGAACTGTAAGGTACGCAACGAGTGTAACAAAAGTCCCGCTTTGAGCATTTGCCATTGTTGTGTTGGCATATTGGTTAAATCGGTCAATTGGTACTCAAATTTAGGAATATAGGGTTGCAAATACGCATCAATATGCTTAAAATATGACGAAAATGGTTTATACTTCCAATGCTTTTTCTCATCTGCATTGTGATAAACTATTATAGGAATAACAGGCGTCAGTGGTAATTTATTTTTTTGACAATCCTCCCAAATTTCAAGCATATAACGAAGTAATTGTATGTGCGGATATTGTGGCACATAACTTTTATGCTCAAATAAAAAAGTAATTTTTATTGGCGTTTTTGATGTTCCGTAATTGCTTTCCCAAACCACATCAGCAAAATATTCTTCTAACTGTACCGTCACATAAGAATTATTTGAGATTGTAAGTGCTTGAATATCAATATTTTCGACAAGCCCTTTATCCAAAAATTGCGTTATATAATCAACTACAACATCTTGTCGCGAAAAAGCAACCTTAAAAAAATCATCGTGCGGATTTACATTCGATGTATTCATTTTTTATTTTTTTGTAAAAATATACTTTTTTGGTAATTTGAAAAGACAAAAAATTACAATATTTATAAAAACGTATTTGCAAATATAAAAATTGTTACTTACTTTGCACTTCCAAATTTTATTTTTATTAAAAAACATTCTCTTAACACCATACTACTCGTAAATTGCCCACTTGTAGCGTTGGTTTTCATCGGGCGAAATAAAATTTTTAAAACAAAATGATGAGTTACATTTACAGAATTGTCGGATTACTATTTTTTGCATTTATGGGTAAAGTCCAATTGACTGATTATATGGCGTCGGGCGAAGCCAATTCGCCAAAACAATTTACAATCGATGAACTAAAAGGGAAAAAAGCGGCTGATTTACCACGTTATTTTATCTTGAAAGATGCCGTGGTTAGCAATTTTGCAGGTATCGAAAGTTCTTTGCAAACCAGAAAATCAAAAGTCAATCTTAGCAAAACGAGTATTACACCAGTCTATTCTACTCAAGATATTGCTGTGCCGGATTTCAATCCCAAAGAAGTACCCGTGACTATTTTTTTATCTGAAATGAACATTGCAGCTGAATCAAAAGAAGCAGAAGACACTAGTTTTTTTAAGAAACCAATGTCGATTGAAGTTAAAAATGATGACAGCGAATTATCAACTGAAGAAATTAATTTGTTCAAAGAACAACTTGTAAATGTTGCGCCAAATGCTTTTAAACTCACAAAAGGTATTGACAAACCAAGTATTTGGTCTTTGGTGGGCGGTATCGTGTGCCTATTGTTAGCAGGTTTGCTTGCTCGAAGTTTGTACAGAGCTTTTACAACTAAAAGCGAAGCAAGTGAATAGATTGAGTCAATTATTCATAATTTTCGGATTTATATGCTGTTTGGCGATTATATTTAGTTGCCAAACAGAATATAAATATACTTCACGTAATTGTACAGAACTAGGTCTTGTATTCAAATTTCCTGACGAAATGAAGGAAATGGACAGCACAAGCCTTAAAATAGTAAGCGATAAAGGAGAAAAAGCAGAAGATGAGGTATTTTCGGATTCGGAAACAGAGCGAATTTGGACTCCTGCATGTATAAAACCCTTGGCTGGCAAAAAAAATGTCGTGTTTGATATGGCTTGCATTTCTGAAAAAAGAATTTTAAAAGATCATGAAACTTACAAAGCGTTTATTGATTATTTTTTTGAAGAAAGAGCATATTTTATGAAAAGTCGCTTTCAATCTAATGAAGTTTCAGCTGATGCGTTGGTTGAAACTACAAAAACCATTCAGATAGGCGATATGACGGTCGAGAAGTATAAAATCATTTTTGATATACAACGCTCTGAAAAGTATATTATTGATATAATATATTTGTTTAGAAAAAATGGACTTATTTACCGAATGGAGTACTTCGGTACAAATCAAAAATTTTCGGAACTGATGGAACATTGTATCGAAAATCCAGAACCGATGAAATAATATGAAAATTGTAAGTTAAGCACTTCAAATCAGCAAAAAGTTGTAACTTCGTCAAAAAATTAGCTAATCGTGGGTTTTTATACTGCCAAAGAGTTTCTCAAATTTTATGTATCGGCCAAAACAAAGTATGCCGTTCACTCGCCGTTTGTGTTTTCGTTCGTGAACGAAGTACTCGAAGACAAGCGTCATTATTATGCTTTTGAGGACATCGAAATCATCAGAAAACGATTGTTAAAAAATGATAACATACTGAATGTCAATGATTTAGGTGCAGGTTCGCGCGTATTGAGTAGCAACCAAAGAAGTATAAAACAAATAGCACGCACGGCATTGAGCAGCCCGAACGAAGGTCAATTTTTGTTTCGATTGTTGCATCATTTCAGACCGCAAACCATTATTGAGTTGGGAACTTCGCTTGGTATTTCTGCCTTGTATATGAGCAAAGCGCTTCCGCAAGCGGACATCACGAGCATAGAAGGTTGTCCCGAAATTGCTGCCGTAGCAAAGCTGAATATCGAAACGCTCGAGTCTAAAAATGTAACAATAAAAATTAGTGATTTTAAGGCGATTTTGCCTCAATTATTGGCTCAAAAAAAGGAGATAGATTGTATTTTTATTGATGGCAATCATCAATATCAACCGACGATGGATTACTTGGAGTTGGCACTCCCTTACCTCAGTGAATACGGTTTTTTGGTATTTGACGACATCTATTGGTCGCCCGAAATGACGCGTGCTTGGCTCGATGTGAAGGCTCATAAACAAGTAACTTTGACCATTGATACCTTTAATTTTGGTATCGCATTCGTGCGCAAAGCACAACTCGAAAAAGAACATTTTCAACTCGTACCTACCGTTTGGAAATTCTGGAAAACAGGACTTTGGGGGTGATTTTTTTAATTAAGGAAATTAAATAAATTAAGAAAATTAAAATAATATTAATACACAATATGCTATTAATCAACGGTTTGTATTATTATTTTACAGTTTTAAATTATTATTTTCATTACTTTAATTCTTTTAATTAATTTAATTAATTTAAATGTCCGCATCTCCGATTAGCCAATTTTTGAATGTAGTCACTTTTTCTCTACTGATAATGATTTGCTCTGGTGTTTTATATTTCATGTGCACCACCAAGCGATTGTTGAAGTAAATCTGGGCGTTAGCTACCGATTTTTTTTGGATAATAAATTGTCGATTGGCTCTAAAAAAATGGGTCATATTTAACCTCGTTTCTATTTCTTCGAGCGTATCTGACAAGACATATTTTTCGTTTTCGACTACCGCATATACGATTTGGTTGCTGGTATAAAAAAAAGAAACGGTTTCGGATTGTATCGGGATTAATTTATCTTTTTGGTAACACAAAAAACTTACATCTGGTTTTGAAGCCAATTTGTAGCCAGCCATCAATTGTTGTATATCAATAAATTGCTCTTTGGAATAGACTTTTTTTTTTGAATTAAAATTAGAAATTGACGTTTCTAATTCTTGTCGTTGTATCGGTTTTAGCAAATAATCCACGCCATTTACCTTGAAAGCCTTGAGCGCATACTCGTCATAAGCAGTCGTGAAAATGATTGGCACGAGGGTTTTTACGTTCTCGAATATATCGAAAGAAAGCCCGTCAGACAACTGAATATCCGAAAAAATAAGGTCTATTTTGCTACTATCATTTTCAGCAAACCAATCTTTAGCATCGTGTACAGACTCCAATTCTGCCACAATTTCGAAATTGGAATCTATGTCCAACAACATTTTTTTCATTTTACGAAGCGCTACGCCTTCGTCCTCTATTAAAATTATTTTCATCTTAAAAAATTTATTGTCCTTCGTAATAAGGTACTTTTACTCTGAATCTGTCAGGATATTGCTCAACCAATAAAGGTTTTTTGATGAGTAATTCACAACGTTTGGTCAAGTTTTTTAAGCCATAACCAAGGCTTTCGCTACTCTTTAGCGGATTTAGGTTATTGCAAACACTCAATCCGTCGGGTTCGATTCTTACGATAATGTCTATCGGTTGTTTTGAGCTCATTCGGTTGTGTTTTGTCACGTTTTCGAGCAACAATTGGGTGCAAAGTGATGGCACTTTTTTATTTCCTACATAAGCCATTTCAAATTTTATATCTATTTTATCCTCAAAACGAACTTTTAGGAGAAAGCTATATGCTTTTGCAAATTTTATTTCTTCTGAAAGATCTACCAAGTTGTTCTCTTGCATGGCTAAACTAAACCTCAGTACCTCGGAAAGTTTGGAAACAAACTCTTCACTTTTTGCAGGATTTTCTTGTATGAGTCCACTCAAGGTATTGAGCGCATTGAACAAAAAATGTGGATTCAATTGGTTCATCAATGCCGAAAGTTGACTGTTGGCATTCTCGGTTTCGAGTTCACTGAGGGATATTTTCATATCAAAATTTTCGCGCGCATTCATGTACAATTCTGCGCCATAATAACTAAGAGTGGCTATGATTAAATTGCGAATCAACGTATCGCGAAAGAAAAAAGTAGTCGGAAACGAGGAGTGTAAAAAAACTTCTCCTTTATCATCAGGAAAGGCGAGCTCCCACACCGGCCCATGTATCAAAATACCGAGTAACATTAGGCAAACAAATAACAGTAGATTACATGACAAGCGATTACTAAAACTTAATTCATTATTTTTCACTTTCACCCGCCACTCTATATTTCTCCAAAAACTAAAACACAATTGTGCGACTACAATGACATATAACAATAATGCCTCAGCGATTTTGATTATTGCTTTAGGATCTGGAAAGTCATCAAAAGCATTAATGATCGGCATTATACTCAACAACAATCCTCCAATTATTGCATAATAAAATACCGGCATTGTTTTCGGAAACGATTGACTCATGTGCTATATTTTTTGTGATGCTAATATAACTCTTATACTAGGTTCAATATTTTTTATTATTTAAAATATAATTTAAAACGTTGTTATTGGAGCTTGAAACCTCATTTTTGATACTTAAATTTTGAGAAAAACTCTATCCTTTTTTAAAATTGAATCGGCTTTACAAAATCTAAGTAGAAAAATTGATTATGCAACAGTTTAACGTTTTGTTAATATTTCATAAACGCAATTTGACTTAAACTATTTCTTATTCTTTGCAAAAATATGTTATTTTGTCAAAATAAAAAAACCGTTCAGACAATTCTAAACGGTTTTAGTAAATTTATGAATTTCGGTTAAAAAGTTTAATTTCTGGTAAGGGTTATTGGTAAACAAATTGGCTTTAGTGGACAGCAATTGATGCCTTGTATTAGCTCAAAAGCGCAACATTGCCCAACTGCACATCCACCAATGCCATTCGATGTGTAAGTATAAATACCTACTTGATTGGTGGATAATGTCAAGCCAATTTCGCCCGGCATTTCTACGCCATCGTGCTGCCATTTTATATTGGTCAACGTTGTGTCTTGTATTTCTAACAAAACTGGCAAGTTGTTACAGATTTCTAGGGTTGTAGTCGAGTTGCTTTTTATGAGCGAAAATGTATCTTTTAGGATACAATCTCCGTCAGTAATGGTCACAAAATAATCGCCAGTTGCCAAACCGATAAGGTCTTCGGTGGTTGCACCATTCGACCATTTGAAAGTAGGCGTATAGATATTTCCTGCTACTATTAAGTCAATTTCGCCATCGTCATTGCTACAACTTGGATATTTTACGACACTTGTATTGGTATTGAGGTTACAAATCAAGAGTTTACAAGCCGACTGAGGATCGATTAAAATATTTAATAATTGACAATCAGGATTTTGAACATCTTCTACATTCAATATTTTCTGACCCGAATTTAGCAATATCCCAGTTGCAATTTGCTGCGGGCTATTATAAGATACGTTGTTAGCAACAAAGCCTCCAGACACATTATAAGAACCAGACGAAATGTTGCCTGTCGGTTTGAGCGTCAAGCTATAAGTATCGTCGGTAGCGATGTTGGGCGTACCTGCATCATTGCAAATAATATTTGGATTAGCCAATAAAAGACAAGTAGAACCCTTGAGGTTATAATTCGCATCTTTGAACGAACAAGTCGAATCCGCAGCATCTTGTATGATAATATTTCCAATATTTAAACTAGTTGAAATTCGTCCGATTTCAAGTTTTTCGCCATAATGAAAGTTTTTATTCAATAGACTTCCTTTTACATAATAATTAGGCGAAAAGCCAACACCTATCGGATTGGCATAAATCACGTATTCATTATCAGCTAAAATTGTATTGCTTTTTTCATCAATCACGATACTAAGTTGAGGATTTATTAGGTTACATTTTGTGGCCGAAATGGTTTTTGAACAATCCGTAACACAACCATTTGCATCTGTAACCGTAACCGATATATTGCCAATAGCTAGGTTTTTTAATGAAGCAATAGAGTCATTATTAGACCAATGTAACTTATATGGCATCGTGCCGCCGCTAACCGCAACCGAAGCCTTGCCGTCGAGTGCAGCTGCGTAAGTGGCATTCGTACTTGAGCAAATTGCGACCAGTGGCTGTGGCTCAGAAACGATATAAACGTCTGTTACAGAACAAGTTGCACTTTCGCTAACGGTTACTGAATACGTACCAGCTACGATATTTTCAATTTTATTAATAGTTAAATTATTTGACCATAAATAAGTAACTGCCGAATTATTGCCTGATACAGTTGCTAAAATATATGCTTTAGCGTTGCCATTGCATTTTTCATTTACACCCGAAAGCGTTAATTTAAGACCACAAGATGGTTCTGAAACAATACTGCTACAAGTTTTTGAGCATCCATTTACATCCGTTACTGTAACGGTGTAAGTGCCTATTTTTAGGTTTTGGATACTCGAAGTTGTGTCGCCTGTATTCCAATTATAAGTATAAGGGCTTGTGCCGCCGCTTGCGTTTGTAGTAGCGGCACCATTGTTTCCACCATTAAAAGTTACATCAGTTTTTGTGCAATTGATATTCAAAGGATTGGCTGTCAATACTTTATAACTTGAAATGACTGCACAAGTCGGGCTTTCTGTAACGGTAACGATGTAAGTGCCTGCCGATAGGTTATTGATACTCACCGTTTTATCGCCAGTATTCCAGACAAAAGTTAATGCGTTTATGAATCCAGTAGCCGTTACAGATACTGTACCTGTGGCATTGCCAAAACATTTTACATTAGTGCCAGTAGTTGCTATGCTTAGGTTACAACTTGGTTCGTTGATTGCCGAACTGCATACTTCTGTACAATTATTTAAATCCGTAACGGTTACGTCATAAATGCCAGTTTTCAAGCCAGTGATTGTTGCTGTCGTGTCGCCATTGTTCCATTTGTATTTGTAAGGTTGCTGGCCACCACTTGCGACAACACTAGCCACGCCATCAAGCGCACCATTGTAGGTTATGTTCGTTTTGGAGCAAGTTAAACTTAAAAGAGTTGGTTCAGAAACGATATAAGTTGCTATTGCAGAACAAGTTTTACTCTCAGTTACGGTTATTTTATATACACCAGCTATCAAATTTTGATTGCTGGATGTAACAACGTTATTGCTCCAAAGGTAAGTAACTGGAAAAATATTACCAGTTGCGAACGCTTTTGCAGAGCCAGTATTTGAACCAAAACACAATGCTGATTTACCTTTTATATTAACTGCCAGTTTGCAAACTGGTTCAGCAACAATAGAACTACAAACAGCATCACAATTTTGATTGTCCGTAACATGTACTATAAATGTATCGGCTACAAGGCCAGTAATAAGATCCGTAATTTCTCCGTTCGACCACGAATAACTATATGGTGCAGTACCGCCAGATGCTACCACTTGAGCAGAACCATCTTTTGCGCCATGATAAGTTGCATCGGTAGCCGAGCAATTTATAGTCACCATAGAAGGTTCTTTTATGGTAAAAGAGGCTTTGACTTTACAAGTTGCACTTTCTGTAACCGTAAGAGTATATGTGCCAACGTAAAGGTTTTGGAGGTTGTCACTCGTTTCGCCACTTGACCACTTATATTCAACTGGTGCGTTGTTTTGAGTCACTATGGTATTAATAAAAGCAAAATTATTTCCAAAACATTTCTCATCTACACCCGAAAGCTGAACTTTTAGGTCACAATTTGGCTCTGATACAACAGAACTACAAGTTTTACTACAACCGTGTTTATCCGTAACAGTTACTTCATATATGCCTTTTGCCAAATTCTGAATACTCTGCGTAGTTTCTCCATTGTTCCATATATAAGTATATGGGCCAACTCCGCCAGAAGGCGCAACAGTTGCTGAACCATTTAGACCACCATTATATGTTGCATCAGTTTTGCTACAAATCAAGGTTAAAACTGTTGGTTCTTTGATAGTTATTTCGGCTACAACTACGCAAGTTGGACTTTCGCTTACCGTCACAAAATATTTTCCTGCTTTTAGGTTTTCTATATTTTCGGTCGTATCAGTGGTGTTCCACAAATACGTAACTATATTTATATTGCCTGAAACAGTTACAATAGCATCGCCATTCGACGCGCCATTACAAAGTAAATCGTTGCCAGATATTGCTATTGCTAAATTACAACCTGGCTCATTGATTGAGGTGCTACAAGTAGCCTTACAATTATTTTTGTCAGTAATCGTAACTGTATAAATTCCAATTTTGATATTGTTGATACTAGAAGTCAAAGCACCAGTACTCCATAAATACCTATATGGCGCTGTACCTCCACTGCCACCTACCGTTACAGAGCCGTTGCTACCACCGCTATAAGTCACATTTATTTTTGAACAATTTGCATTCAAAACATTCGGTTGATTCACGATATACAAAGCCACAACCGAACATGTATTACTTTCCGTAACCGTGACAGAATAGGTACCAGCACTCAAGTTTGGATTATTGGCCGTCGTAATGGCATTGCTCCATAAATAAGTAACTGTATTAATATTTCCGTTTGCGACAACCAATGCTTCGCCATTACTTGCTCCATTACAAAGTGCGGGTGTGCCGCTTGTAGTTGCCGTTAAATTACAAACTGGTTCGCTGATTATTGAGCTACAATTAATTTTACAACCATTCGCGTCAGTAACCATAACGCTATAAACACCACTTTTTTTATTAATAATTGTTGATGTAGAATCATTTGTATTCCAGATATATTTATAAGGTGCTGTGCCGCCACTCGCCGAAACAGAAGCCAAACCATCGCTCGCACCATTGTAACTCACGTTTATTTTTGCACAATTTATTGATAATAAACTCGGTTCTGTAACCGTGTAACTAATTGATGCTGTGCAAGTTGCACTTTCTGTTACTGTAACTGTATAACTTCCAACAGAAAGATTTGTAATTTCATTCGTGGTATTTCCATTCGACCATAAATACGTTATTGCGCCTATATTATTCGACGCCACTACTTTTGCTGAACCGATTGCATCGCCTTTACATTTTTCATTCACGCCACTTATCGTTAAACTCAAATTACAATTTGGCTCGCCAATAACCGAACTGCACGTTTTTGTACAACCATTCGCGTCCGTAACCGTTACCGAATATGTTCCCATTATTTTGTTCGTAATACTCACCGTTGTTGCGCCAGTATTCCATAAATAAGTATATGGACTCGTGCCACCACTCGCCGAAACGCTCGCCGAACCATCGCTCGCTCCATTGTAACTCACGTTTATTTTTGCACAATTTATTGTCAATAAAGTTGGTTCAGTAACTGTATAACCAATTGTTGCTGAACAAGTTGCACTTTCCGTTACTGTTACGGCATATACGCCAGCTGTAAGATTTGAGATTTGATTCGTCGTATTTCCATTCGACCATAAATACGTTATTGCGCCAATGTTATTCGACGCTACAACTTTGGCTGAACCGATTGCATCGCCTTTACATTTTTCATTTACACCACTTATCGTCAAACTCAAATTACAATTTGGCTCGCCGATAACCGAACTACACGTTTTTGTACAACCGTTTGCATCCGTAACCGTGACCGAATATGTACCCATTATTTTGTTCGTAATACTCGCCGTTGTTGCACCATTCGACCATAAATAACTATATGGACTCGTGCCGCCACTTGCCGATACACTAGCCGAACCATCGCTCGCTCCATTGTATGTTACGTTGGTTTTTGTACAATTTATTGCTAAAACAGTCGGCTCAGTTACAACATAACTCATTGATGCAGAACAAGTTGCACTTTCCGTCACCGTAACTGTATATGTTCCTGCCGCTAAATTCGTAATTTCATTCGTTGCATTTCCATTCGACCATAAATACGTAATCGCGCCAATATTATTTGCCGCTATAACTTTTGCTGAACCGATTGCATCGCCTTTACATTTTTCATTCACGCCACTTATCGTTAAACTCAAATTACAATTTGGCTCGCCGATAACGGAACTACACGTTTTTGTACAACCATTGGCATCTGTAACCGTAACCGTATATGTACCCATTATTTTGTTCGTAATACTCACCGTTGTTGCGCCAGTATTCCATAAATAAGTATATGGACTCGTGCCACCACTTGCCGCCACACTCGCCGAACCATCGCTCGCTCCATTGTAACTCACGTTTATTTTTGCACAATTTATTGTCAATAAACTTGGCTCAGTAACTGTAATCATTGTAGTTGATTTACAAAAGCCATCTGTAATTGTTACTTTATATGTTCCTGCTCCAACTGACGTTAAGTCTTTACTTGTAGCACCATTTGACCACAAGTAGGTCGGTGTTAAGAAATTTCCAATTACGGTTAATGTTACTGTTCCGTCAGTTCCTCCATTGCATTTAGGATTGGTACTTGTAAGATTTGCAGTAATACCACACGGAACAAAACCTGCATCAATTGTAGGGTTATCTCGACCTATATCACCTACGGGTTTACAAGTATCAATATTGATTATTCCACTATATCCATTCACACCTGCATCACTATCTGTTGTTGCTACGCCTGTGTTTAAGTTCGTTAAATTATAATTTGTTGGAGCTACAAATTGAACTTTATAGTTACCCGAAAATAAATTGCTGAATAAGTATTTTCCACTTGCATTTGAAGTCGTGCTGTCTATTTTTACGTAAGTACCTGGTGTTGTTTCTTCATATAAATATACTTTTGCGCCTACAATTACTGGCTCTGTCACTACTGCGGCTTGCTGTCCGTCTTTGTTCGTATCTGCCCATACATAATCGCCAATACTGCCGTAGTTACACTGAAATTTTCGAATTTTTAAGCCTGTGCCTCTTATTGATTTTGAGATAGTGCCACAAGTCAATCCTGTTGCGGTACATTCCAAAATAATTGGCGATGTAAATAAGCTAAAAATACAAAATACCGTTTTTGTGTTTTCTAAACACAACTTATCTACTTTTGGCGTTAAGGTATAGGTTACGGGTACTGCAAGCGAGTCGCCTATGGCGATGCCCGCTGGTATCAATACACGATACGTTACGTTGCCGTTTATGTCCGAGCCTACTACTGGCGCGTTGAATGGTGCTGCAAATGTCCAATTGGTTACACTCAACAACGCTGGGTCTATTGCTACGGTAATCGTTGCGGAGTCTTTACCTGAGCTGATGCCCGAGGCTGCTCCATATCCGCCTAAGTTTTTGATGTATAAATTTTCTGAAACATTTTGTGTCTGATTTTTTGAGGCACAAAGTTTCAAAGCTGCATTTGCACTTGGCGTAGAGAGCGAATAATTGTTTTGTTTTCCTGCCGAGCCTACATAATTGATGGGTACTACGCCATAGCTTTTGCCTTCTGTGCCGCAATAATTTTCGCTTCGTATGGTAAAAAACAATTCTTCGGTGCCATTTGTAGGACAAGCCTTGTATTTTATTTTAAACTTAATCCGTATGTCGTTTCTGGTAGTGGTGTCTGAACCTGTCAAAGCGCAAGTGGTATTGAATGGTGCGAGTGCCGCAAAATTAATGACTACCGAGTCGGCTGTGCCTGGCGTTGTTACGTCAGCTACCGCTACATAAGTGCCTGTTGCGGTCGTATGTTTCAGTTGTGCTGATCCTGCTACAAAATCTACCGAAGCTGGTAGTTTTATACCCGCTTTCATTTTGTATAAATTGGCTAAACTTGCGTTTCGCACTTCTATTTCTACGTCTTTTGTGCCGCAGAGGTCTATGACATTTACTGCACCACCAATAGGCAATATCAACATCGCTGGCGTTGTTGCTTGATACGCTGCCGAGGCTTGGTCTAAGCTCGTAGATGCTAAGTTTGGCTTTAATGGACTTGGATAATTACAGCCAAAGTCCACATAAATTTTGAAATTATCGGCACATACGAGTGCTTTTGTAAATACTCGTACAATACGGATTTCGCCTGATTTTATCGTACCTAATTTTGCGAAAACATTATTGGTGGCATATTTGCTGGTGTCTGCCGCTACGATAGGGTCGGTGTAAACATTGCCTGCATCTGTGATATTTAAGACGGTTGTGCCTGAGCTGCTTTCTGCTGCAAAATACGTATTTGGTGCATCATAAGCGGTTTTGTTTTGTATCATAAAATCAAAGAAAACAGGTTGGCAATTGCCGCCGTCTGTGTTGCTGACGGTGGGCGAAATGGGCGTAACCGTCAAGTCTGGTTTTAGTTCTTGTATGGCTGCCGAGTCTGTCATCAAGAATACTTTGTTGAACTCATCTCGGGCATATATTTTTATTGGAAAACGGTAGATTGCTGGTGCGGCTGTACCTGTTTTTGTCAAATCATATTCTAAATTATAGGCTATTTTATTGCCCGAACAGTCGTCTATTCTTGGAAAATCTGTTGTACCGTTTTTGAACACCACATGACCCGTAGTAGCAGATGCCGTGATGGCCGTGCTGGTGGCATCGGCACAACTTTGATTGTATTTCAAAGACACATTGCTCAACGCATATTCCGTTGGTAAATCTACCACCACAGAGTCTATCTTGAAAGGTACACGTACCTCGCCATTTCTAAAATAATCGCCTTCAAAGGTTTTGAAGAATACCGCATGGTTCACGTGCAAATTACAAGAAGGCTGATACACAGAGTTTGGGTTGGCAATATACTGTACTTTGCTTACTGTTAAGCCTTTGGCGTAATCAATAACGTTACATGCACCTATATTTGTACTGCCATAATTTGAACTCACTAAATTGCCCGTGTGTTGTCCATAACCTGTACCCAAAGTTAAATCACCTGTATTGTCCCAAGGGAAGTTTTCATCCATTCGCCATTTGGTCTGTACTTCTACATAAAAGTCAGTCGTAGTTGTGCTTCCCGTCCAACCTGCTCGTGCCAATGCCTTTCCAACAAAAATACCATAAAATTCTTTAATCTTGGTATGGTCAAGGTTTCGGTATCTTGTACGAGAAATATTAGTAGGACCAGGATAATAATTACCGTCCTCAGCAGGACAAAGACCTTGTACACTATAATGGTTTCTTAAACACAATGAACTTGGACTTTCTCCAATAGAAGGATTTAAGGTTATTCCATAATCAGTCTGGCTTGTAGCTGAGGTATTGACATTTGTCTTAAAATCTTCTAACAAAAGTGGGGCAGAGAAAAGGACTGGTCCGATAGTACCTGGCAAATTGAGATTTGAAAAATTAGGTGTACGCTGTCTGATTACGACTTGGCTATACCCTGGCAAAAACACCCATGCCGAAGTTTTACCCAACCAATCTTTTGGTGTAGAATATGTGATGTCCATATTAGTTGTTAAATCTTGGTCAGGTTTGCCTTGGGCAGTCCAAAAGCCATTTGGTTCGGTATTCCAATTTCCATTTGGATAAATCCTGTTTGTTACCTGTACCGTATCGCCTGCATAAGTTCGTGTAGAGTCTATGTTTGGAATGGCAGTAGTCAAACCAACATTTGTAAAACCGATGGGTTTTAATCGTTTGAAATTAACTAAACTATACAAACAAGGTTTGATAGTTACTCCCGCACAATTAAGAGTAGATGAATGAGCAAATGTTTTTTTACAAGCCAAGTCAAACTCGCAGGGCTGGCTGCCATCTGGGCATAAGCCTGATTGCATCTTTACTATTAACTGCCAATAATCGGTTGTTGTTGATACTTGGCGGTCTGTACAGGCATAAACCGTTTGTTTGTAAGATAAGGCATCGGCGGTGGCATCGGTCAGTGCCAATATCTCGGCAGCGGTCAATGTTACGACCACCATAGAGTCATTGTCTGGTGCGGCACCTGTGCTGTTGTTGCCATATATGACAGGGGCATTGGTTGGTGCTACGCCATTGATGCGGATAGATGCCAAATCAATTTCCATTTTGCGGCTATATCGAATCCTAAACTCAGCCGTAGTGTTGGCATAATTGATGTTGAATGCCGTATATTTAAAGGTAAACTTAGCAGTATCTGCCACAGACTGTCCCGCGGTAAGCGTTCCATAATTGATGGCTTTGAGTTGCACAATGGGTTGTACTTGCTGAAAACCAAAGTTTTTTAGACCTGTACCTGTACTACCAACAAGCACCCTACAAAAATCTGTAAAGGTGGCATTTGAAGCCATGGCGTAGTATAGATTAGCACCACAAGCCTCTTTGCAAGGAATGGTATAGGTAAACTCTACGGGTACGGTAGTGCCTACTTTGATGTCGTCATAAAAACCGTCGGCATCGGCATCTTCTAAGCCCAAGGCTGGGTTGGTGTTCCAATCTTTCAATTTGATGGTAAAGGAAGTACCTGAGGCAGTCGGCGAAATCTGCGAGGCAGGAATGGCAATGCCATTTACTTTTACGTTGTTGATGGTCATTAGTCCACCACCAAAGCCAACGCCAAGGTTCACGTCAAAGGCAGTGCCATTGACACCTGTACCGTTGTTTTTATAAGAAAACTTGACCAATTTATTGGGGCAACCATTGGGGTCTTCTGCCGATATAAGCGTGCCGTCAAGTTTGGGCGAGCCTGCAATCACATTTATATTAGAATAAAGCGTATCGGCTTTGATACAAGTAGGCGTACCTACACCACAGGTATAGTTTACAAATCTTTTTGCTTTGTAACTGCCGCATTTGGCTGGGTTTGTAAGACTTTCGCGTAACTGAGTGGTTTCGCCTGGTGTAAACTGAAAATCTGGCCCTAATTTAGTGCCTGTTAGCTGATATGTTCTATACACATAATCGCCTATGGTAACTGTTGTAAGAGGTGTTACAGCAACTGGTGTACCAATTGCATTTATACCACCTGTATTATATATCTCAGCAGAGCCGTACACCATGTCTTTGTGGTTGATGGTGGTGTATATCAATTCGTTTTGAATGCCATAGCCACTATTCAGCAGATTAGTAGCAAGTATATAGCCACCTGAGTAAAAAGTCGTTGGATTACCGTTGCTTGTTTGGTTAACTAAGGTATGGCTAATGACGGTTTTGCCGATGTTCATGGCGGCAGAATTAAAGGTTTCCGTAGGTGTAGGGTAACTTGCTGGATAAGTTACTTTTGCCTTGAATTTTGGCAAAATACCTATGTTCGCAACATTGCAATCGGGTCGAACTACGAAGCAGATTTTGGTGGTCGCACCAAGCGCAGGTAAGGGTACGCCAATGGTCAGTTTATTGGCTGCGTAGCTTGTTTGGCTCGCACCTGTCGGAACAGACTTGACAGAGCTGTTGATATACTCCACCAATGCGCCGCCTGGAATATCTATTTCCATGCTGACATTGCCTGCGTAGGTCACGCCTTTTGCGCCTTGTAGGTTAGTGAGCGTAACACAAATCGTATCTGTGTTACAAGCCGAAAGCACGGTCGGCGTGATGAATTTCACTTGACCCGAAGGGGAAGTTTGGGCTTCTAATTTTTGGGTTATTGCTCCGATGAAGAGGAATAAAAAGGTAAGTCTGATAAGTAAGTAAGCGTGTTTCATACAAATTAAATTTTATTCAAAATCCTAAATGGATTTATGTACAAAAATAAATTTATTGAATATCCTATTTTATTTGAAATTACATTATTTTGTGACTACTTATTTTGTAATAAAACTAATAATTATTAAAAAAAATGAAATTATTTTTTAATAGTATTAAATTACAAGCATACATTGTTTTCAGCAATATTGTTTTGTAAAAAAAATGTAAGTAATATTAAAAAGGTATCAATAACTAATATTATTTTATTAAAATAAAAAATACGTAATTAAATACTGATATTAATATAATTTTTAAATTAATAATTTTTAAACAATATATAAAGCAGTCTTTACATTAAATTAAATAATTATATATTAATTTGAAAATATTGAATTTCTTTATGATAAAAATTATTATACATTTTCATTTTTTGTAACAAAAAAACCTATCAAAATTTTAGTAAATAATATTGAATTATTGTGTGGAAACACAAAAAAAGCCGTTCATTTTTAAAAATGAACGGCTTTAGAATATAAAATCTAAACTTTAAGTTACGATAACTTTCCAGCTTCTATCAACGCTTTATACGTTTCGTTTTCTGACAAAATAGATGTATTGCCAACCAAAACTAAGTGTTTTCGGGCGCGTGTGAGGGCAACATTTAGTTTGCGATCCACGCCGTCTTCACTCAGCGACACCAGACTGCGAAGTTGTGATACGTGATTGGTACACAACGAAATCAAGATAATATCGCGCGCGCCGCCTTGGTATCGCTCCACCGTATCAACCGTAATCAGCGATTGGTCAATACCTCGTTCGCTCATAAGTGCTTGTATCTGAGCTATTTGCGCACGATATGGCGTAATGACACCAATACTATTGGCGTGCAAAGTCAAATTATTGGCTTCATATAGATTCACAAAAGCCTCTACCAAATCGGCGATTAAACGTGCTTCGTGGAGGTTGGTTTTTCCGTTTTTGCTATTTTTATCAATGTCAGCATCAAGAAACAAGAGTCGCTTTCGCGAAATCATATCTTCCAAAACGGTCGCTGGATCGGGCAAAACGTAATTCATAACCGTGGATTGATGTAAGGCATCGGGCAAAATATCCAATTGACCATCATAAAAATGCTGACTCGGAAACTGGACGATTTCTTGGTGCATTCGGCCTTGCTGACTCAGACAATCGTAAGCCCAATCCCATTTATTTTCGATACATCGATTATATAATCGCTCAAAAAATGAATGTCGAAGGTTGCCTAAACCGATGTTTTTTAGGTTTTCAGAATGGGTTTCACTTTCATAATCGGCTTGCGAAACCACCGCTGGCAATTGTCTGTGATCGCCAATGAGGACAAAACGTTTGAAAAACGGCAACAAGCCAACTAACTGAGGTTCAAGGATTTGCGAAGCCTCGTCAATCACAATTCGATCGAAGGATTTGAGTTGAAAAAGTTCCGTTTTTGAGTTCATAGAAGCGACCGTTGCCACCACAATCCGATGCTGATCTATGAGTTGCTTCAAGTCGGCACGTTTGGCTACGTGTTCCATTTTTTGTTCCAGTAATTGCGGCACAAAATGCGGCGAAGTCGAGTAACGCGAACCGATACGAAAATACTGATTTCGGATATTACCGCCGAGCGAATCAATGGCCTCGCAAATCTCGTCCACCGCACGATTGGTGTATGCCAGTAACAAGATTTGCTCTTGCGTATTTTCCATCAAATGCTTCACGAGGTAATGCAGCATCATGCTCGTTTTGCCAGAACCTGGCGGCCCCCAAAGTAAAAAATATTCTTCGGATTGGATAATTTTATTCAATATCGTTTCTTGCTGATTGGTCAGCTCAGGTATTTTAATATATTGATAATCAGCATTTTGTGACTGATTGGGCGCACGATTGGTCAGCAATAAATCGCGTTTGTGTTGCGGTGCATTCATAAACTCGAACAAGCTGCGATACATACCCACAAAGCTGCTATCGAGCATATCGGGTTCGATATTCCAGATTTTATTTTCAACAAAAATAGTATCATTGAACTGCTTATATCGGAGCCGAATCGTGACTTGTGTTGGCGTAATATTAATCAAAGTACACTTAAATATCTGATTGCTCAACACCGTTTCGTCGCCGTTCGTGTAAGGATAAAGCACCACAATATCGCCAATTCTGAAATTAGCCAAAGCGCTCGAACGCTCCGTTCGGTCAAAAACAAGCAATGGATTTTCGGCTTTGCAATCATAAGAAATCAACTCCAAATATCGAATAATGTTGTAACGATCTTCTTTGATTTCGTGTTCGTCGAGCCAAAGTGAAGCCACGCCGTTTATGGCATCGTTGCCTTGTATGCCTGTTTTTGCCAAGCGATGTTCGCGCGCTATAAACGACGAAAAACCGATGAAATAATCCTTTTCTGTCGGCGAAAGAGACGTATATAATTTTTCAAAATTTTCGACATCAGTCTTAAAAAAACCTGTGGCTGGTACAATATTTTTTCTTATTTTTTCAAAAATAGGCGTTACAACCAATTGATTATCAGCATTATAAATATTAAGATTTATCAAATTTTGCTCTTGCGCCACAATTTGATTTCGGACTTGTATCGCTTCGTATTGTTGCGACTTTATGGTTGGTGCAAACCTTAAATTAGAACTTTCGACCGCCGAATACAAGATGTAGTTGATAGGTTTTATGTCTTCGCCAAATGTACTTTTTATCAACAAATCGTACATCAAAGTCTGCGTGTAATGGCTGTGATTGATACCATAATTATTGGCCTTAAACGGCTTTCCACTCTTGAGTTCTATGATGCCTACATCGCTGTTGTTTTGGGTACGATGTAACAAATCCAGACGACCTTGTATGCCATATTTTTCAGAATAAAAACTGGGTTCGAGGTAACAATCATTAGATGTTAATCCTTTTTGTGAAAAATCGTCACGTATAACTTGCTGTAAATGAGTGAAATGCAAATGTGCTTTGGCTCTCAACTCCATAATGTCTTGATCCGCCATGAGCGCAAAAGACAAAGGACTGTGTTTAAAAACCTTCGGAAAAATATCCTCAAATCGGAGATTTACGTCCGAAATCAACTCATCGAGAAAGAAATTGGCGATGTTTCCGAGTAGCAAACTGGCGGACGATTTTTGCGGTTTGAAACGGTTCACGATGTAGTGCATCGGCTCAGCACCCGAATCCGTAAAACACTCAGCGATGGCCGTCACGTCCACCAAATAATCTGGCTCAATCACGAAGGCGCGCGGACGATAAACGCCATCTTGATCTATCTCGACATCGATGAGGTTGAGCAAAATCGGAAAGCCAAACGTGTTGCGAATGGCGCGAATAGTCGGTTGAAAATTTTCATTCCGCTCGGCGATATTGTACTTTATGTATATGATTCGGTCTGGTACTTCTTCGTCTTTAGCTATAAATTTTTCGTCCGCCAAGTCGTCTTCGAGTACCAATACGCGTACTTTATCGCGCTTGGATTTTATGTCGGGTCGAGGGATTTTATAAAAGCCATCTTGCGGCAAAATATTGATTAATTCGATTGGCATTGTTGCCTTAAAAAGTAAAAAAACGGCATCGCTCACGACACGTAAACCCAGTAGTTTTTCTTTTTTTATTGCATTTTCGCTCAACGAAATATCTTTGACAACTTTCAAAGCATTGCGGCGAAATGTATGTACAAAAAGCTGGTCTTTATTGCCAATATTGAACTTATAACACACATAACTGATGCGCGCAAACAAAGTCGTGAAATGCAACTTTTCATCTCTTGTTATCTCGACATATATCAGATTCAGTAAGCCATAAAACCCTTCAATCTTCTGACGATCAGTGAATTGTGTATTTTCTTCTACTTGCAAAATTTCTTTATAAAACAAGCGCCCAAGCTCCAAATGTTTTGACATAGTTCGTTTTTTCTCTCTTAATAATACGCTAAGGTAATACTTTTTTGTGTTTTATTTTAGAATAAAAATTTTTAAGATTTTGGATATTAATATGGGTATTAGTTTCAAATTTTTTAATAGTAAAAACAGAAAACTCGATTATTATTTGTTAATTTTGACAATCAACATCAATATAAAATTGAATAAAACTTGAAAGCTACGCTTTCTCGGAAACAGGAGCTTCCGAGTACAGTTTGCGCGAAGAAATCCATTTCTTTAGTTTTTTGTTAAATCAAATTTACAAAAACATCTTTTTTGCTAGCGAAACTGTAAATTCCAAGCTCTGCTTGGAAGCAAAGGCTTGATTTTTCTAAATTTCATAAGCGATTTAATCTTTTGTAATGATGCGATTTAAAACCTATAATTGAATAAAAAAAGATACTTTTGCAAAAAATATAGTACATGAAAAATCCATTATTTTATATAATTATCTTAATCATTGGGCTGAATTGGCAATGCAAAATTGGGCAAGCCATTATACATAGCGACATTCCGACGCAAAAAGATTATAAAGTTTTTCCGAGTCGATACATTCCAAAATCGGACAACACTTTTCGATTTTATGAAGCTAAATCTGACATGGATTTAGGCCATAAAATCATGGTCGATAGCCGCCGATTAAATCCTACTTCTGTTTCGCTCGAAACGATGCTCGATGAACACAAAACGCTTTCATTTTTGATCATCAGAAATGATACGATATTGTATGAAAAATATTTTGATGAATACGACAAAACGAGTGTAGTAGAGAGTTTTTCGGTTTCAAAAGCCTTCGTAAGTTCGCTTTTAGGCGCAGCTATACATGACGGATTCGTTAAAAATGTAGCTGAACCGATTACGAATTATATTCCAGAATTGGCCTTAAAACCTGGCTTCGACAAAATTTGTATTCGCCATTTGCTCAATCACACATCAGGTATTCGGTTCACGACCAATGGCTCGCCAAGATCCGACAATGCTCAATTTTATTGGGGACGCAACTTACGTGAAAAAATGCTCAAACTCGACATAAAAGAACCAGCTGGAACTTCCTTCGATTATTCGAGCGAAAACACGGCTTTGTTGGGTCTTGTGATCGAAAAAGCAACGCATAAATCGTTGAGCCAAAACCTAGAAGAAAAGATTTGGAAACCACTCGGCATGGAATACGATGCGACTTGGAGTACTGACGTTGCGAGCGAAAAAGCCATCGAAAAAGCCTTTTGCTGCATCAATGGTCGCGCTAATGATTTTGCAAAACTCGGCAGATTGTACCTCAACAATGGCAACTGGAATGGCCAACAGATTTTACCCGAAAATTGGGTCAATGAAGTCAATCAACAAAGCATAGCTGAAGGCGGACGTTTGTCTTATCACTACAATTTTGGTATTGGGCCAAAGGCTTACGGTTCGTATTATGCAGCAGGTTTGTATGGGCAATTGGTGTATATTTATCCAAAAAAAAATATCGTCATCGTCCGATTTGGTGAAACAGATTTGGCTTATAATCCACCTTTTTGGCACGAGATGATGCTTGAAATCATAGATCAACTTGATCTAAAATAAATTTAGTTCAATTGCACTAAATTGATTACAACCAAATCAAAGACTTTAATCTATTGTGAATCAATAAGTTATAAAAATCAGTATTTTGAAAAAATAAATTTAACAAAATTTTAATGGAATCATTATACATATAAGATAGATTTGAAAGTTTGTATATTATCTTTACATTCAATAGATAATTCAAAAAATAACATACCAGATTTTACTCGACTTTTGAGCCAATACTGCGTTACAAAAAACGGTATGTAGCCCTGCTACACCCCCTTTTTTGTACCTTGTCTTGACCAAAAATACTTCCTAAAATTTGGTTATCTTATTTCTTGTATCATCCCTAAATATTAATTCAATAATTTTTAAAAAAATTCAAAGATGAAACGTATTCTTTTCGCTGTATTGTTTGCAGCAAGTTTCGCAAGTGCAAATGCACAAGTTGCACC
>JAYUJV010000366.1:0-2587 GCA_043764975.1 Saprospirales bacterium | reverse complement strand
GTTTATACTATCGTAAATCCGACACCGCCAAATGCAGGTTGTCAAGTTTCGCAAGAAATAAAAGTAACGGTCAATCCGTTGCCAAGTTTTACCTTAGCACAAACAAATGTGACGTGTAACGGTGCAGTGAACGGAAAAATAACAGTCACCACAACAGGCGGCGCAACTCCTCTTACATACAGCAAAGACGACGGCGCAACATTCTCAAATACAAACGGTGTTTTTGATAACCTTGCTCCTGCAACGTATAAAGTTGCCGTAAAAGACCCAAATGGTTGTGTGAAAAAATGTAATTAAAAAATAGTTCGTGTAAAGTTTTGTGGAGCAAATGCAAAAATTTGTTTTCTGTTCTAAAAAGTATTAAGTACATGAGTATTAAGTATTGCAGTTGTTACGATCTTGATACGTTACCGACACCTTAAAGGTGTCGGTAACGTCAAACTTAAATTTGCTTTTTATCTCGACTTGAATACTTAATACTAAAATACTTAATACCTTAAGAAAACAAAAAAGGCAGATTGACGATATGCCAAACTGCCTTGTAATATATTAAAAAGGGGGGATTCAATGCTTATTGTAACAACACTTCGCCGTCGTCTAACATTCGGCGCATATTGATGAGCGCATATCGCATACGACCCAAAGATGTGTTGATGCTCACACGCGTCAATGACGAAATTTCCTTAAAACTCATGTCCGCATAATGGCGTAAAATAACGACTTCGCGTTGCTCGGCTGGCAAGCTATCCACCAATTGACGGATGCGCGTGTGCGTCTGACTTTTCATCATGTTTTCTTCTGGGCTGTCTTCTCTGATGGCCACGACATCAAAAATATCGAAATCATCGTTAATTTGTCCACTGAACACTGGGCGGCGCTTGTCACGACGGAAATAATCCACGCACATATTGTATGCAATACGCATAGCCCATTGCGAAAACTTACCTTCGTGGTTGTAACGGCCTTTGCGCAAGGTATCGATAATCTTGATGAAAACTTCTTGGAAGATGTCGTTCGCCAATTCCTGATCCTTTACGAAAAGATAGATAGATGTATAAATTTTTTGTTGATGGCGATTGAGGAGTTCCTCAAATGCACGTTCGTCACCGTTTAGGTAACACAAGATAAGTTCTTGATCATTCAGCGCTAACACTTTCATTCTACCTTAATTTGGGCTTTTGCATTGCTACAAAAACAATGGACTAATATGATTTATTAGAAAAAAACAGAATGTAAAGATTGTATCTTATATGGATGCGTTTGAATGAAAAAAATAATGATGATTTGATGCGAAACGAATATTTATCGTTTCATTTATAATACAATATTAAGTCATTTTTTAATACCATGCAAATCATTGATGCTAGCTTAACGCAAATTTAACATTTAATCGATAGCTAACCTACAACAAAAAATCGGTATAAATAATTGATAACCAATAACTTATACCGATTTTTTGATGTAAAAATTTATTTTAAATTTTAACACTTTTTTTTTAATAAAAGACAATAAAATTTAATTGATTAACAAAATTTCTATTTTTTACTTTATTTAGAAGCAATTGTGACAACCTTTTACTGCTTTAATTTAGGTTTAAAACACTATATTTATTTGCATTAGAGGCATCAATTCTGGTTAAAATCTCAAATGCTTTTGCTTTTTGTAGCTTATCGGTCTCTTTCAAAATCTCGACCAATTCATCACTTTTGGCGAGCATAAATAGCTGCACAATCATTGAGTTTGGCACACTACTATTTACGGTTTGTAAGTTATCAATGGTGTTCATGACGGCTTTTTTCCCTTTATCAGGATCATCAGCCATTACATCTAAGCCTTGGCGGTGATATTCATAATTGGCTTGTCGTAGCAATTTTGTACGCGGATTGAGTATATTTTCAATCATCACATATCGGCTACGTGCAGCCTTACCTTGTTTCCAACCTGTGGATTGATCGCCTGGCAAACCAGCTGGCACGAGGTTAAGTATATCTTGTGCAGTCTGAAAATGTTGCTCGCCACCATACAGACCAAACGTGTCATAATCCATACCTAATACAATGTATGTGTAGTACGAAAACAAAGAAGACAGGTTATCGACATAAGAGTTTTTGGTAAACTGAATCGGCTGAAACTGCTCATAATTGAACGAAATATCTCTATCAATATAGTTAATCAGCTGCGTTTCGTAGTTGCTATTATAAACTGGTCGAGTGGCTTGTATGCTCAATTGGCCACCAAAAAGTGAGCCGCCTTTCTCTTGATCTATCGTGAGCTGAATCGTCATATTTATACGCTCATCGGTTTCAAACACATCTTCAGTCCATTTCTGATTCGTCATAAAGTCTTGAATCTGAGCCTTTAAGGTTTCAAATATCTTTGGATCTGCAATTTGTATTTGGCGCGTTGGCGTTACAGTTACAGTCGCGTTTATCTCTTGCGCTTGTGCAGAAATGACTGATAAGGCGCAAACCAAAACGCTATATATTAATTTTTTCATATTATAATTTTATTAAATAAATGGCAAAAGTAAGTGTTTTTTACGACACAAACAACCAAGGCAACTCAAACGTTGAGTTGCCTTGGTTTA
>JAYUJV010000365.1:0-7012 GCA_043764975.1 Saprospirales bacterium | reverse complement strand
TTTCGGCTGTCAAGCCTTGCAAATAAGTAGCGGCTTCTTTCTCATTCGCCTTGTCCGCACGTGTGACGCAACAGATGCGTACATTCGAGTGATGCTCGCGGATATTGCGTACGATTGCCTCACAATAATTTTTTAGATTAGGAGTGATTTGTATAAAATTAGCGTTTTGACCGATATTTTCGATGTTACTACTATATGGTGAAACATAGATTTTATCGCCTAATTTAGCAAAATCTGCAATCTGTTTTACGTTGGCTTTCGTTTCACCGCCAATGATTAAATCTACGTCTGCAAGGCTATTCATACCAAGTAAAGTGGCAACCGTTTGCTCGTTTGCTTTTGTATCTAACACATTGACATTCAGCGATATACCTTCTTTTTGGAGCGTATCGATGGCCATTTTTGCACCACTATAAAAATTGAGCGCCCAATATGATTTATCGTACATTTGGCGATCTAACTCTGAGAATTTATCTGTAAAAAACGGCAACATCAAGGCGACTTTATAGCTAGGTTTTAGCTTACTATTTTTAGGTACCGATATATTTGAGTTTGGCTTAAAAACTGAGCCATTGGTAGCCGAAGTTGCGTTTCCACCTTTCGAGTTTGTACCAGTATTGGGCTTCGAGGTGTTCTGTTTTGTAGAGCCAATCGGCGCATTTGCTTTGGTAGCCGTTGGCTTCCATAAAACTGTATCTACTTTTGTTGGTCCATTGGGTTTCACTTTTTCGTATTGCCCAGTTTTTGAGTTATAGACCATTGTGCCTTGCACATCGTCCAAAGTTTCGTCTTTACGTGGCATTTCGGGTTTTGTTGTTGCTTTTGGTAAAGAACAAGCTGCCAAAATAAGTGAAGTTCCGATTAAGATTGAAAATAGTTTATGTATCATTATATTTTAATAAAGATTAAAATAATTATTTTATAAATTGTTGTTTGTTAATAAGTTGCTATGGAAAAACTATTACTTTATTGAGTATAGTGATTTTTTTGTACTATGAAAGTTCATGATTTCAATAAGCAATAGGCAATAGGCAAAATTCAACTTTAAAAAATTGCTATTATAAAAATTGCTTATTGCTTATTGCTTATTGAATTACTTAAAACCCAATGCCTTTTTTAGAAAAGATAACGTCTTTTTTATTCAAATCCAAATGTTCTACGTCTTTCATATTGATAACGTTCACGATACGGTCATTCATGTCTTCTTTTGAAAGGCGAACGTTTTGTTTCGTGATGACGGCCGATATTATTTGGCGAATTGTGCGTGCATTGCCGAAATATTTATCTCTGAATGTGTAGATAAATGCAAAGTACTTTTTCAAGTGTTCCGATGCATCATTTTCTAACACAAGTCCTTCTTTATCAATCATTTGCGTCGCGATTTCATAAAGTTCTTCTGCGTTATAATCTTCAAATTTCAAGATTTTATCGAAGCGAGAACTCAAGCCTGGATTGGCTTTCAAGAAGGCTTCCATTGGGTCAAGATAACCAGCTGCGAATACAAAAAACTCGCCACGTCGGTCTTCCATTCTTTTCAAAATCGTCTGAATCGCTTCGTCGCCGAAGTCCGCTGATGCGCCGTTGTAGCGGTTGCTCAAGGCATACGCTTCGTCGATAAATAATACACCGCCGATGGCTTCTTCTATTTTTTCGGCTGTTTTTATGGCCGTTTGACCTACAAAACCAGCTACCAAACCTTGACGATCTGTTTCTACAATATGTCCTCTTTCGAGTAAGCCCAATGCTTTCAAAATCTTGACCATGATGCGCGCCACAGTCGTTTTTCCAGTGCCAGGGTTACCGACAAAAATGGTATGAAAGAAAAACTTATTTAAAACATCTTTCTTTATTTCTGTCTGATAACGAACGAGTTGCGTCAATTCACGAACTTCCGTTTTGATATTTTGCATACCGATTAAGCCATCGAGTTCGGCCATTGCTTCGCGCAAAAGGCGTTCGTCCAACGGAATTTCTGGTAGTTTTTTCTTATTTTTTAAGCTAATTTTTTCAATATCTGGCAACGTCACGATTTCCAAATCATCTTTAGGCAAAGTCTTGTGATTTTTGTCCGCCATAATCCGCAAACCGAGATTTACTTTTGCTTTGTCCACAAGGTCGTAAATGAATCGCGCATTACCAAACGTGCGATCGCGATTGCGATACGCTTCCGTAATGATATTGTTTAGGCGTTCTTCCGCCGAAAGATTTAGGCGCACTACTTTTTCTTGACAAGCAAATTCAGAAATTTTGATTAACTCTTGCGGCAAATAATCTTCAAAATCAAAAAAGTTTTTGAAACGAGATTTCATACCAGGATTGCTTTCTAAAAATAAATCCATTTCTTTCGGATAACCAGCTACGATAATTGCCATGTCGCCTATACCATTGCTCATTTCTTTTACCAATATTTCGATGACTTCGCGACCAAAATCCTTGGTATCATCGGCATTTCGCGCCAAAGCGTAGGCTTCGTCAATGAACAACACGCCGCCGCGCGCTTTTTCGAGCGCATCTTTTACTTTTGGCGCAGTCTGACCGATATATTCGCCAACCAACTCAGAGCGATCTACTTCGTGTACGTGACCTTTGGATAGCAAATTCATGGCCTTAAACAATCGGCCCATTTGTTTTGCAACCGTCGTTTTTCCAGTTCCAGGATTGCCCTTGAAAACGGAGTGTAAATTGATTTCTTCTGCGTCAGCAAAACCATTTTCTTTACGTAAAGTCAAGAATTTCATGTAGTTAGCATAATCTTTGACTTTTTCTTTGACCGAAGTTAGGCCTATTAATTGGTTGAGTTGTACAAAAACTTCATCAAAAGTAAAGTTTTCGACAACTTCTTTATCGAGCGAAAGCTCAGTTAGATTATAATTTGGTGAAAATATCTGTACATTCCCTTCTTCAGGAAAATCATCGACATCGAACGGCACAACGGCCAATAGTCTGTCCATGAAAACATACTCGGATGTGTAACGATCTTTGCGCCAACTACCTTTTACGTTTGAACCCCAACCAGTCGTCAATTTTATCAAATCATCGCCTTTTTCGACTTTGTGTAGGCGCACGACTTGCCCTTTCAGCTCACGTGCATCGTTATAAAACTTCGAGAAAAACTCTAATTGCCAGGCACGAGTCGGATATAAATTGCGCAAAATCACTTCTGCATATACATATCGAGCTTCTTCCGCACTGAATGTCTTGAGATAAGTGCGCTCATTTTCATGAATATCATCATACGGCCCTTCGTACAATCGGATAGATTGCACCTCGATATACTGGTTTTCGCCTTCATGCGCTGCCCTACCCGTATCTTCTACATAAAAATATTTAGTACCGACTTTTTCGCCATCAATCCACGCTTCCCAATAATATGAGCCGCGTTTCCAGAAATTGCCATCTTTTTTGTTGCCCCAACCTTCGCGGACATAAACGACGCTATCAAATTTTGAAACTTTACGCTTGAAAGGTAAAATCGCCAATTCCTCCTTCGTTTTTTTCATGGAGTAGCAGCGCAATTCTACATCAACTTCCCAGTCGTCGATGTCAAAATTTTTGTTATGAAACGATAATTCTGCATATATATATGATATGTCATATCTGTCGAATACCTGACGATACTTTTTTTTGTTATCCGCCAACCATTCTGTGGACGCATAGACCTTTAATTCCCTAAATTTGAATAACTTCTGGCTTCCTTCTCCAATGCCAGATTCCATCATTTCGTGTTCCATGAGCAGCTTTTCTTTAGTACATTTTATTTCAAATGCAAATGTCGCTCAATATATGCTTTTTTTATTCAAATTTTCAATTTTTTTAATATCTTTTTAATAATGTTGTTAATTAAAAAGTCAATTTTTATTTTTTTTACGAAAGTATGAAACCATTTTTATAAATTAAGGTTAAAAAAATGTACTTTTGCATCGAATTTTTAACAAAATAAAATATGGCAACCATACATTTTACTTTTGAAGACAAAAGTATAGCACCAAAAACCGTATTTGCAGCAGCAGATACAAGTATTTTGGAGGTCACAGAAGACCACGATATTCATTTAAATCATAATTGTGGCGGCGTTTGCGCGTGCAGTACGTGTCACATATACGTGAATAAAGGCGGCGATGCACTCGAAGAACTTTCTGACAAAGAAGAAGATTTCATAGATCGAGCGACAAATCCGAGAATCGAATCTCGATTGGCGTGTCAATGTGTCATCTTAGATGATGATGCAGTACTCGAAATTATGATTCCTGACCAAAGTGGGATTATTGGGCACGAGCATTAAGTTCCTCCCTAAATCCCTCCTGAAGGAGGGACTTTCTAAAGTAGCAGCTAATTAATTGAAATTTACATATTCTTAATTTTTATTATTGCTACTTCAAGTTTTAAAATTTAATTCACAAAATATTGATTATCAATATTTTATAAACATCAGAATATGTCATTTGAATCAATAGAAAATTTACCTATTTTTTGGGCAGACCACGAAGACATCGCCATAAAATTGTACGAACGATTTGGCGACGATTTCGCTGAAGGCAAAATATACAGAATCCGCTTCACAGATTTATTGGACTGGATTCTCGAAATACCGACTTTTAAAGGCACGCGCGAAGAAAGTACTGAAGGTCATTTGGAGCAAATCCAAGCAAAATGGGTCTATGAGTGGAGAGATAATCAGTAAATCCTCCTAAATCCTCCTGAAGGAGGACTTTCTAAATGAGATTGCAAATATAAATATTATATTTGATAAAAATACTCAATTATGAATGGTTAAATTGTAGATTTGTTGTGAATAAAATCAAAAGACAAGCTACAATTTAACCATTTTTATTTTGTAATTAATTGATATTCAATGGTTTAAAAATAGTAAAAAGAAAAGATGAACGTATTAGAAAAGTTTAAAGATATAAATACTTTTATTTTTGATGTAGATGGTGTACTAACCGACAGCAATCTTTTAGTCACAGAAAAGGGCGAATTGTTGCGCACCATGAATGCAAAAGATGGTTATGCAATGCGAAAAGCCATAGAAGAAGATTTTCTGATTTGTATCATCACAGGCGGAAAATCGGAAGGCGTTACATTGCGTTTGCAAGGTTTGGGGATTACAGAAATCCATGCTGGCATCACGAATAAAGTAGAATGTTATCACAAAATCATCGAAAAATATGACATCAATCCTGAGCATATTTTGTACATGGGCGACGATTTGCCCGATTATGAAGTGATGCGTTTGGTCGGTTTGCCGACTTGTCCGAGTGATTCGGTGCCAGAGATAAAGTCAGTTTCACAATATATTTCACCTATAAAAGGCGGCTATGGTTGCGTGCGCGATGTTATCGAAAAAGTATTAAAACTACAAGGTTGTTGGCTAAATACGCCATTCAAAGCAATTTAAAACCTGCCTCATTTATTTTCAAAACTAAGCTAAAAAGTGCTAAAACAACTTAGACCAATCAATCTTTTTATCATTGTATTGACACATTATGTTATTGCATATTCGTTTTTACAAAAATTTATAGCGTACAGCAATCGCTTTCATTTTGACTTTTTTTTATTGACATTCGCTACCATTTCAATTAGTGCGTTTGGTTATTTACATAATGATTTTTGTGACATCGATATAGATAAAATAAACAAACCAGAAAAGGTAATAGATATTGAAAATACAAAAATTGGTATTTATATATCACTGACAATCAGCGCATTAATTTCAATTTATTTATGTTTTACGTTTCGAAATTATTCAGTAATTGTTTTCAATACATTAGTGGTTTTGTTATTATTTTATTATAATAAATACGGCAAAAAACAGTTTTTGATTGGTAATATTATCGTTAGTTTTTTATGCGCGCTTGTACCTGCGATTTTGTATTTTTACTTCTTAAATTTCGTGGTAATTATGAGAACTGGAGAGCCAGGCATTTCATTTTATGATTTACCAATATTGCTGAGTGATTATGCTATGGTTATCATTTTATTTTGTTGCTTTGCTTTTGTCATTACTTTTATAAGAGAAGTTATAAAAGATTTGGAAGATATGGAAGGCGACAAAATCGGTGGAGCAAGTACTGTTCCGATTATGATGGGGGTCAATTGGACAAAATTTATGTTGCTATTTCCGTATATTTTACTTGCTGGGTTGAGTAGTACTTTGGTATTACTAACTCAATTTATACTAAAAAAATATGGAAATGACAATGGATTTTTGAATAGCACTTTCATTACTTTTTATATGTTAATACCGAATTTAATGCTCTTATTTTTTTTAATAAAAGCCAATAAAAAAGTAGATTATAGAAGAATAAGTATAATATGTAAAATCTTGATGTTTATTGGTTTGTGTCTGATGCTCGTTTTATAAATATAATATTTTTACAAATTAACTATGTCACAAAAAAATATTTATTATGCTTGATTGTTATTAAAATAAATGTATCTTTACACTATTGATTTACTAGCCAAAAAATTTACGCATGAAAACACTTGTTTTACTTATATTTTCGATTGTGATGTTTTGCTCATTCACGAATCCAATTCACATACAATTAATGTGGGGCCCAATCTTGACACAAGATGAAAGCAATAGTGCCGTTTGCTCCAAAAAAATGTTGAGTCTTGCTTGTCAAGATCCGATACAAGTTTATATCGATAATCAAGAAAAAAAAGCAGTAAACGGACATATTCATGTCATTGATTCGTTCGGTAAAGAACATAATTTTGATTTTCAAAACGGCCAATTGCCAGAAATATTTAAAGTCTATGTGAAACAATTCAAAGGTCAAGGTGCAATGATTTACCTTGAGCAATTGGCGACTGATAGTGGCGATGTGATTCCAGATTTTACGATTAAACTTAGATCATTATAGAAAAGTATAATTATTGTTTTCAAAAAAAAGCCAATGTTTGTAATTAAACATTGGCTTTTTTTGTTAATAAACTGACATTATTTTGAAAAAAAGAAGTATTTTATTAACTATCTTTGCACAAAATAAAAAGCAATGAAAATATA
>JAYUJV010000364.1:0-2622 GCA_043764975.1 Saprospirales bacterium | reverse complement strand
GTTTTCCGCTTCTTCCGACTTCATTTTGCAAAAACTCGAATTTCTACAAGGCACAGCCCGAAACGTACTAATTTAGAATAAAATGAATTACTTATTTTTCTGTTAAAAAAATGTTGTGCGTGACATCAGTTAGCAAGTATAATGTACAAAGTACGCTGTTTCGAGGTACTTCGTACTAAATTACAGAATTTAGATTTAAAAATGCAAATGCACATTCTTCCACAAAAAAATTAAAGAACCCATTATTATTATTATTCCACACCTGCAATACCGTCCAGAAGCGGTACAAATCTAAAATCGCCGAAATGTTCTGTCTGAAATTCTTTTTCGCTCAATCGCGTGATGCGCAACATTTTTTGATGACCATCAGCACCAACAGGAATAACCATTCGCCCACCGATGGCGAGTTGTTTACAAAGTGCTTCGGGGATTTCAGTTGCACCGCAAGTAACGAGTATTGCCTGAAAAGGCGCAAGTTGTTTCAATCCCATTGTGCCATCACTCAAAAAACAATTGATGCGCTCCGTGTCTTGATACTGCTTCAAAAAATCGCAAGTCGTTTTATAAAGGCCTTCTTGGCGCTCTACGGTATAGACCGTTGCGCCCATGGCTGCCAACACGATTGCCTGATAACCAGAGCCAGTTCCAATCTCCAATATTCGCTCATTGGTTTGAGGATCAATGAGTTGTGTTTGAAAAGCAACCGTATAAGGCTGCGAAATGGTTTGGCCACAACCAATCGAAAACGCCTTGTCTTCGTAAGCCATTTCCTCAAATGCTTTATCCATAAAAAAATGCCTTGGTATATTACCCATCACTTCCAATATCGCTTCGTTTTTGATGCCTTTTTCGCGCAAAGCGTTTATTAAGCGACGACGTAAGCCTTTGTGTTTGTAGTTGTCTTGCATATTGCAAAGGTAGTTTGTATTTTTTCTTTCCAATAATTAGTACATAATGTTTTTTTATGTATTTTCGTGTTTCTTTTTATTTATAGAAAATCAAGAAGTACTTAGGCATTGGTCAAGAAGACAGTAAATTTGTAATATAACCTATTTCTCATTTTAATAAGCAATGGACAATTAGCTACAAATAACGATTTTCGGCAAATTTTGCTTATTGCTTATTGTCAATTGTAGTGCAATTTGAGCAAATTCTTCTATATTCCACTTTGTACGGCTATTGCCTAAATATTTACAAAAAATTAAAATCCTAATTTAATAATTAAATACCAATTATGACGAATATAAAATTTGGAACAGACGGCTGGCGCGCCATCATCGGAGATGATTATACGCTCGAGAATGTGTTGCGTGTAGCCGAAGCAACTGCAAAATGGATGAAAAAAGGTGGCATGAAAAAAGCCATCGTTGGTCACGATTGCCGTTTTGGTGGCGAGATGTTCGCCGAAGCAACGGCGCGTATGCTGGCATCGTACAACATAAAAGTACAGATTGCAAAAGGCTTTGTGAGTACGCCAATGGTGTCGTTGGGTGTCGTGAAAACAAAATCTGACATTGGTGTAGTCATCACGGCGAGTCATAATCCGCATACTTACAATGGTTATAAGTTAAAATCGAGTGCAGGTGGACCAATGTTGCCCGCGCAAGTACAAGAGGTTGAGGACTTGATTGCTAAAAAAGTAAGTAAAAAAATGGCTTCTTTTGCCGAATTGGTCGAAAAAGGCAAAATCAAGTACATCAATCTTGAAGATATGTATGTGGCGCATGCCGAAAAGAATTTTGACCTCAAATTGATTCGCAAATCAAATATAAAATTGGCTTATGATGCCATGTATGGTGCAGGTCAAGATGCCCTCAAACGCTTACTTCCGAATGCTACCATGTTACATTGCGACCACAATCCTGGTTTTCATGGGCAAGCACCTGAGCCAATACACCGCAATTTATTGGAGTTGTCCGAATTGCTCAAAAACTCGGATTGCAACATCGGCTTGGCGAATGACGGCGATGCTGACCGTATCGGGTTATATGACGAAGATGGTAATTTTGTAGATTCGCATCATATTTTGTTGCTTTTGTTGATGTATATGTACAAATACAAGGGTTTGACAGGCAAAGTAGCCATTACGTTTTCTGTTACAGAAAAAATGTTGGACATGGCAAAAGCCTTTGGTCTGGAAACCGTTGTAACCAAAATTGGATTCAAGTACTTAGCCGAAATCATGACCATCGAAGATGTATTGGTAGCTGGCGAGGAGTCAGGTGGATTGGCTGTAAAGGGTCATATTCCTGAGCGCGATGGCATCTGGATTGGTTTGGTTGTAATGGAATATATGGCCAAAACTGGCAAAACCTTGAAGCAATTGATTCAAGAAGTATATGATATTGTCGGTTCATTTGCCTTCGATCGCTACGATTTGCACATGAGCGAAGAACAAAAACAAGCAATTATTGCCAACTGCAAAAAAGAAACCTATACGTCTTTTGGCAACTATAAAGTTACTGCGCGTGAAGACATTGACGGTTGGAAAATGATTTTTGGCGGCGGCAAATGGTTGATGATTCGCCCATCGGGTACTGAACCCGTGCTTCGTGTATATGCGCAAGCGCCTGTACATAGCGAAGCTATTGAAATCTTGGAAGCGGCTAAAAAAACCTTACT
>JAYUJV010000363.1:0-7047 GCA_043764975.1 Saprospirales bacterium | reverse complement strand
AAAATAGCGACAAGTCAAAATCATAACTTTCGCCCTCGCCACTACCGATGGCCAATTGTAAGAAATTACCTAATGCTTGATACGTTCGCCGCACTTCTTCCCAGTCTGGAAACGAAATTTGGTAACTATATTCGAGCATATTTCGATCTTCGTTGTTGTACAAAAGAATGGCGTAAGCCTTTTTTTCATCACGCCCACCGCGACCAGCTTCCTGAAAATATGCCTCCAAATTATCAGGTAAAT
Organism: Saprospirales bacterium; assembly: GCA_043764975.1. Taxonomy (GTDB): domain Bacteria; phylum Bacteroidota; class Bacteroidia; order Chitinophagales; family Saprospiraceae; genus JAYUJV01. Next base: position 6,804 of record JAYUJV010000363.1, on the reverse strand, counting down.
CTATATGAATCACAGTACGTACATCGGGTTTGTCGATACCCATACCAAAGGCATTTGTGCTGACAATAATACGTGTTTTATTGGCAATCCAAGCCTCTTGTCGCTCGTTGCGTTCATCGTTCGTAAGGCCTGCGTGATAAAAATCGGCACTAATACCATTTTGTTTTAGCAAATAAGCTAAATCCTTGGTTTTCTTACGATTACGAACATAAACCACGCCCGAACCTGGTACTTTTTTGAGTATATCGACTGCTTTTCGCATTTTGTCATTCTCCGTCACGACCACATAAGCGATATTCGAGCGCACAAAACTTTTTTGAAAAACATTCTTTTCTTTAAACGCCAATCGCTCTTGTATGTCGATTACAACTTCCTTTGTCGCTGTCGCTGTCAATGCCATAATTGGCGTGTTGGGTATCAACAATCGGAGGTCTGCGATCTGTAAATATGGTGGTCGAAAATCGTAGCCCCATTGCGAAATACAATGCGCCTCATCGATCGCCAACAGATTGACGTTCATCTTTTGAATGCGCACTTTTACGAGTTCTGTCGTGAGGCGTTCGGGCGAAAGATAAAGAAATTTGTAGCCACCATAAGCAGCATTGTCCAAGATTCGGTCTATGTCTTTGGCCGAAAGGCCGCTATAAATGGCTGCCGCCAAAATCCCTCGCTTTTGTAGGTTCTGAACTTGGTCTTTCATGAGCGCAATCAGTGGCGACACAACGATACAAATTCCCTCTTGACAAAGCGCAGGCACTTGAAAACAGATAGATTTACCACCGCCAGTCGGCAACAAAGCCAAGGTGTCGCGCCCTTGCAACACACTCTCTATGATGTCGGCTTGCAAAGGTCGAAATTCGTCAAATCCCCAATATTTTTTTAAGGCTTCTTGCGGTGTCATGTTGTGTATATTACGCTTGAAATGGGTTTGAAAAAATAAAAAATTAAGCGTAAAAACCTTCAAGGGTTTCTGCTTAAAAACTTGAAAAATTTGCTTTTTTTTCGGCTTTTTGTCAAAATAACCCTTCAAGGGTTGGTTTCGTTTTTACTCCTTCCCCTTCGGGGAAGGTTGGGATGGGGACTCATATCACCACCTCCATCAACTCATATCCTTCAAAAAAAGTTTTCAAAATACTTTTTTTATCTGTAAAAACCAAGATAAAACCGCCGCCGCCAGCACCACATATTTTTAGTTTTAAGTTTGGATGCAAAAGCGTTTTTTGCCACAAATTCATAAACGACTCAGGAATGAGCATCGAAAGATGTTCGTACTGAAATTGGCTAATGTCAGCGACGCTTCGCATCAGATTTGGCCAATGGCCTTCCAAAAATGCAGCAATGGCGATATTGTTTTTAGGTACAAGTTGCGTGGTACATAAATCTTTAAAATCGGCATTATTAGCGGTTTCTAAAAAGCGTTCTATCAAGGTAGCAGCATCGCGGCTGATGCCAGTATCTAAAAGAAAAATACCGTTTTCGGCGCCGATATACATCGGCATCGTGACGGTGGTAAGCATCGTTTTAGCTACAATCAAAACCGCTTGTTGGACATAACAAACCAGCGGATCGATGCCAGAACTCGTGCCATGAAAAAAACTTTCGAGTTGTGCAAAACCACGTTTCAATTCGGCCAATGCCAAATAAGGATTCGTAGGTTTGTCGATGCCATAGACATCATATAATGCAGCGCACAACACACCAGAACTGCCAACGCCGTAACCTTGAGGTACATCTGCATCGAAGTACAAACCTCGCTCTAAATCTGTTATAAAACGTTGATTATCAATGTTTAAAAATAATTTATTTTCGTTTTTAAGGTCTTGAATATAGCTCGCCCAATCCTTCAAACGATACTGAAGTGCAGCGTTATGAGCGTTCATTTTCCATGCACCTTTATAGAGCATTAATGGCATGGCAAGCGCTTGCGAACCGAGATTAACGGTGTGTTCGCCGAACAACAATAGCTTACTTGGATATGTTTTTTCTGTCACGACTTTAGATATTTTGGCTTAAAAGTAAATATTTCTTTAAAAACATTGAATCTTTTAAAAGTTTATTTTATGTTTATGTTCAATTTGAAAAAAGTATAACCCAATATCACGTGTCAAAAATAGAAAAAACATTACTTGAGCAGCAAGAAGAAATTCTACGCTCGTTTCGCGGCACACGGATTTTGATACCGATTGCGTTTGGTTTAGGCGTGGTTTTTTATACGATGTGGAGCAAATTCAAGCCAGGAGATTTTCAGAATATCCAATGGACGAGCCATACATTTTTTTGGATTGGCATGGCCATTTTTTTGCTTCTTTGTCGCCACTTGACTTACGCTTTGCGGCTTTACATCTTAGCCGATGGCGCGTTTCGCTATCGAAAATGTATCGAGTTGCTGTTTATATGGGAATTTAGTACAGCCATTGCGCCCACGAGCGCAGGTGGCGCAGCCGTTGCGTTGTTCGTACTCACACTCGAAAAAATAACGCCAGCACGAACCGCCGTCATCGTGGTCTATAAAATTTTGATGGATAGTTTATTTTTTACCTTACTTTTTTTATTGATGTTTAGTCTTTTTGGACTAAACATGATTCGCCCCAATGTCAGCTCTTTCGCCGATTTGGATATGATGGGTTGGGGATTTGTGACCTTTTATTGCGCCATGCTCGCGCAAGGTTCAGTCATTACGTATGGCGTATTCATCAATCCAGCTGGCTTGTCCAAACTCTTGGATTGGGTTACAAAATGGAAATTCATGAAGCGTTTTCGCGACAAAGCGGTCAATTTTGGAAACGAGGTGGCGAGTGCTTCTGTCGAGATGCGCGGTCGGCCTTGGCGTTTTCACTTACGTGCATTTGGGGCAACTACCTTGGCTTGGACGTTCCGTTTTTTACTCATCAATTGCTTGGTTATTGCTTTTGCACCTTATATAACACAGTTCGGTTTTGGCGCGCAACTCAAGATGTATGCTCGATTTGCGTGTATGTATCAAGTTACTTTATTTAGTCCATCGCCTGGTGGTTCGGGTTTTGTGGAGTACGCTTTTAGCGGTTTTTTGAGTGATTATATTCCTGCCAATACTGGTATCGTTATCGCATTTACATGGCGATTGATTACGTATTATCCGTACTTAATAGCTGGTGCTATCGTGATTCCGAATTGGATCAGGAAATTGGTAAAAGAAAGAGAAGCGGAGAAAGAACTTGAAGCTAATACAAAGTAATTTAGGTTCATTTGTAAAATTCGTTTTATTCGTATTTTGAAACTTTGTTTCAAAGATTAGTGTAATCTAAATACAAATAGCAATCTTCAATGAAATTAATTTCAGACACGAATTTCAAGGCTAATTTAACGAATTACACGAATTTTTTTAATTAAAAATTAAAAAAATTCGTGCTCGTAGATAAAAATTCGAGTAATTAGTAAAATTGTTTTTTTAAAAATTCGTGTCTGAAAACAATTGACATTTATGCCAATTAATAAAATTAAAGACGTTTATTTAAAAAATAAAAAACCTATTTTCAGATTTCAAAATTAAAAAAATCATAATATATTGATTTTAAAGGTATTAAATATTTATTAAAAATAATATTTTAAAAATAAGAGAATAATTAACACCCAATATTTTAATTATTAAAATCTACGCTTACTATCAAATCAAACAATGAAACAACTATATTCGACTTTATTTTGCAGCCTTGTGTTGCTATGTGTTGCCTGTTCGCCCAAAGAACAAAAACAGACAAGCGCGGCTTTACCACAATCGCCAGACGAACTGTACGGCGAGCTTTTTCATGACGTACAAATGGCGAGGGTTTTCCCCGATAGCAAAACATTTGCAGATTGCACACCTAAGATTGCGCCTTCCGAAATCGTTGCTAACTACGCTGAGTTTAAGCATACGAACGAAAAGCCTGACCTAAAAGCCTTCGTAAATCAATATTTCGATGCGCCAAAACCATATATGGGCGCATACAAAACCGATACAACGCAAACTGTCGTGGAACACATCAATGCGCTATGGGACGTGCTCAAACGCGATGCCGACACGCCAGTAAATGGCTCTTCGTTGTTGCCTTTGCCTTCGCCATATATTGTGCCTGGCGGCCGCTTTCGCGAAATTTATTATTGGGACAGCTATTTTACGATGCTCGGTTTGCAAGTTTCGGGTCGCACCGAAACGATAGAACACATGGTCGATAACTTTTCGTACCTCATCAATACTTACGGTTTTATCCCGAACGGAAGTCGTGCTTATTACCTCACGCGCTCGCAACCACCGTTTTTTTCATTGATGGTTGGCGTGTTGGCGGAGCAAAAAGGCGAAGCCACTTACGTGAAATATTTACCCGCGCTCGAAAAAGAATATGCTTACTGGATGAAAGGCGAAAACGAACTTTCGGCCGCTTACCACAATGACATAAACGCTTGTATAAAAGGCCCGAATGGCGAGTTACTAAACCGATATTGGGATTATGGCACAAAACCGCGCCCCGAAGGTTATGTAGAAGATTATGAATTGGCGAACAAAGTAAAAAGTACTAATCCATTGATATACAGCGACTTGCGCGCAGGCGCGTGTTCGGGTTGGGATTATAGCAGTCGTTGGTTTGCCAACGGAAAAGACATTGCAACCATACAAACCACCAAAATCATTCCTGTCGATTTGAATTGTCTTTTATATGCGCTCGAAAAAGCTATCGAAAAAGGATATACAATCAAAGGCGATGCGAACGCCGCGAGCAACTATATGCGCAAAGCCGAACAACGTAAAATGTCTATTCAAAACACATTTTGGGACGCAAAAAAAGGCTTTTTCTGCGATTACAATACGCAAACACATCAGTTGAATCCGCAATTGTCGTTGGCAGGTTTGTATCCGTTGTTTTTTGGTTTGGCAACGCCAACGCAAGCAACTTCGGTGGCGCGAATCGTCGAAAAAGATTTTCTGAAAGCCAATGGCGTTTCGACTACGCTTGCACATACAGGTCAGCAATGGGACGCGCCAAACGGTTGGGCTCCACTACAATGGATCACGATACAAGGTTTGCGCAACTATAAACACGATGCACTCGCAAACGACATCAAAAAGCGTTGGATAAACATCAATATAAAGGTGTATAAAGCGACTGGGAAAATGATGGAAAAATACAACGTAGAAGAAAAAAACCTTTTAGCTGGCGGCGGCGAATACGCCAATCAAGACGGCTTCGGTTGGACAAATGGCGTTTTGTTGCGTTTGTTGAGTGAGAAGTAATTTTTTAAATTTAAAATCGTGAGCCGTGAGAATCATGAGAGCCGTGAGAATCGTGAGAATCGTGAGAATCGTGAATCGTGAGAACAAAACGGCAAAAACTCGATTTACTATCACGTAACTCGTGAGAATCGTGAGCCGTGAATCGTGAGAACAAAACGGCAAAAACTCGATTTGCTATCACGTGAATCGTGAGAATCGTGAGCCGTGAATCGTGAGAACAAAACGGCAAAAACTCGATTTGCTATCACGTAACTCACGACTCACGAAAAAAATTGCGGCTAGCAATTTCTCTCACGACTCACGATTAGTACTTTCGTAAAAATAAACAACCATGAAAATATTTTGCATCGGGCGTAATTATACAGAACACGCCAAAGAACTCAACAATGCAGTACCGACTTCGCCATTGGTTTTTATGAAACCAGATACAGCACTTTTACTCGACAACAAGCCATTTTATTATCCAGAATTTACGAAGGCTTTGCATTATGAGGGCGAGATTGTGCTGCGTATCTCGAAAGCTGGCAAACACATTGAACCGCAATTTGCACATAAATATTATGATCAAATTGCGTTCGGTATTGATTTTACGGCAAGAGATGTACAAGATGACCTCAAGAAAAAAGGGCAACCTTGGGAACTGGCAAAAGCATTTGACAACTCGGCTGTTTTGAGTCCTTTTATGCCTTTGTCAAGCGTAAATCCTCGAAATATTCGGTTTCAGATGCACCTAAACGGCGCAATAGTGCAAGATGGCGACACCGCCGATTTGATTTTTGACTTCGACACCGTGGTCAGCTATATTTCTAAATATTTTACGTTCAAAGTAGGTGATTTGATTTATACTGGCACACCAGCCGGCGTAGGCGCAGTCAAAATTGGCGATAAACTCGAAGGCTTTATCGGTGAGCAGAAAATGCTGACTTGTGAGATAAAATAGGTTTTTTTAATCGAAAGTCGGGAATCGAAAGTCGAGAGTTGCAAAACGAGAATCGAAAGTCGAGAGTTTTGAATCGAAAGTCGGGAATCGAAAGTCGAAAGTTGCAAATCGATTGGCTACTTTCGACTCTCGTTTTTCGACTCTCGATTCTCGATTTTTAGACAACGTTCAGTTAGCCACTTTCGTCTCTCGATTCTCGATAAAAACTCCCTTATCCCAAACTCAAAGCGACATTCATGCCTTCTTCGATGGCGCGTTTGGCGTCTATTTCGTTCGCATCTTTTGCACCGCCGATGATGTGTACCGATTTATTAGCCTTTTGCAACGGCTCATATAAATCGCGCACAGACGATTGACCTGCACAAATCACGACATTATCGACAGGTAATATTTCGATTTTATCTTTTATACGGATATGCAAACCCTCATCGTCCACTTTCAAATATTCGACGTTCGACATCGTTTTTACGGCACGCATCTTTAAGCTACTTCTATGAATCCAACCTGTGGTTTTGCCGAGTTTTTCGCCAAGTTTTCCGCTGCTTCGCTGCATCAGAATAACTTGTCGCGGTACTTCTATTGGTGCAGGTGGCATCAAAGCACCAGCTGTTTTGTA
>JAYUJV010000362.1:0-7048 GCA_043764975.1 Saprospirales bacterium | reverse complement strand
AAAAATTCGTCAAACATTGTATGAATAAAAAATAAAGACACAAATCATTGTTTTCATAAATAATTTTTTATTAATTAATTATGAAAACAATGATTTGTGTCTTTATTTTTTATTCATACAATGTTTGACGAATTTTTATTTGACAATCATTGATGCTTTAGTTTTAATAATGCTTACGTAACAAATCCTAAGTATTCGTTACTTTTCATCATTTTATTGATTAAAACAAGGCTGTTTTATAAAAACTACTTAGAAATCTCCCTAAATCCCTCAAAAGGAGGGACTTGCCATCGTAGCAGCAAAATTTTATATAAATTAAAATTCTACTTAATTTTTTGACGATGCCTAAGTTAAAATTAGTTGTTAAAATTCCTTATTAATTTTATGGTATTCCAATATTAAAAAAACGATATAACGTGAAAACGTTTGTTATATATATTAAAAAATGAAAATATTTATATTAAAAAAAAGATTAATTAATTTATTTCTGCCTCAAAATATGGCTTAATTTTATGCTTGCATTCAAAAACAATACTTTCGGATTGGCATTGCGCTCTACGTGCGCGCTACACTCATCGAAGATATTCATGATTGGCGTTATCTGTTCGAGCTGTATTACCTTAGTCAAATTTTGAGCCGTTTCTAATTCTTTGGGCAATAATCTGACCGAAGTTGCATTGCCTGTGCATTTGAGCAACATATATTCGCGTAAAAAGTGTAGTCCGTAGCGCAAAAAATATTTTTGCTGCTCTCGACCAATCGTAGCGAACTGCTCTACCCATTGCAATAAATCTGGCCCCCAACCTTTGTAGCATTTCCGAAGCCACTCCAAAAACAAATTTGCATTGTCGTTTTCGGCACTTGCTGCGAGCTGTATCGCTTCGCTAAGGTTGCCGTCAGAAAGTTGCGCCACAATGTGCGCTCTATCGCCGAGTACTCCTCTTTTGAGTAAACCCTCCGCCACTTCTTCGTTTGACAACGGATTTATTTTTATCAATTGGCAGCGCGACAAGACGGTGTTCAGAATCAATTCTTGATTTTCGGCGACCAATAAAAACAATGTATCATCGGGTGGTTCTTCTATCAGTTTGAGCAAGCGATTGCCTTCCTTGCCCAGATATTCGGGCAGCCACAAGATTAAAATCTTATAAGGTGCTTCGAACGTCTTGAGGCTCAATTTGCGTGCAATGGCCTGACATTCATCTACATTGATGTTGCCTTGCTTATTTTCAGCGTCTATTTTTTGCAACCATTGGTTGGCATTTAGGTATGGATTGGCTTCCATAGCTTGCCGCCAAGTGGCTACAAAATCGGTACTTACTTTTTTAGCACCGATGGTAGGGTACGAATAATGCACATCGGGATGCACAAAGCGACTTACTTTATGGCATGAGCGACACGTGCCGCACGAATCATTGGCTTGTCGGTTTTCGCACAAAACGTATTGTGCAAAAGCGATAGCTAGCGGCAAGCCACCACTGCCTTGCGGCCCAAGTAACAATTGCGCATGCGGTATGCGTTCGTTGTCCACGAGCTGCTGCAATAATTGTTTTTGCGTTGCCTGACCAATAATGTCGCTAAAGTACATTCGTTATGCGTCTATCCGTTCGTTATATTAAAAGACTATGATATGCGTTTAGATTTGATTCGCAGCACACCGAAACACAAAGATACTTTGTTTTGTCCAGAATATGAAATGTAACGCATTAAATTTAAAAGTTATGACAATCTATACTTATAGTTTTATAATAATGCGTGGTTTGCGAAATTCAAAGAAAAGTTGTACTTTTGCAAAAAATAGCATACAACAATGCCTACATATATATATAATGCCTTTTTAATGAGTTGTTTAGGCGCATTTGGACTGTTTTGCACTGCTTGCGAGGAGAGACCAATCAAGTTAGAAGCCAACGAAAAGCTAATGGCAGACACTTTGGCAAACAACGAAATAAAACGCTTAAAAACGGAATACGACACTTGGTGTACTAGCCGACACGATGATATGGTAATGCGCTGGACGGATTCTTTGGTAAAATTGCAGACATTGGAAATTGAAGCAAAACTGAAGCAAAATAAGGTGATTGAAAATAAAAAATAAGCCTAAAAAATTTCTTATCGTACTAAAATTTAAAATACAATTTTACTCTTTTTTTGAATAATAATGTTAAAAGTAATTCAATTTTTTTTTGTTGGTTTTTTACTATTGTTGCTTGCTTGCCGCGATGAAGCGGCGCATCAATTGGCTGTAAAAAACCTAACAGATGAGAAAATAAATGCCTACAAAGAGAAGCGAAAAAAGGATTGTGTGAACGCTTGGTTCGATGAAGCGAGCAAAAAAGCGGACTCAATCATGATTTTGAATGCTGATATTTGGCAATGGAACGATACACTCATTCGACCCAAATTGATGACTCGGCCAGATAAGCCAACCTTCAAAAATGCGGATTCGATTGGCATAAAGCCATTGTTTGAAAAAAAAAGAGGATAGCGACAAAATAAAGTTTGGCAACATAGGTGCTATTTAAAATGGCATAATTAGTGTATTATACTTATTTTAGAACATAAATCATTGATAATTAATCAATTATTAAAAAAAAATAAAAAAAATAAGCAAATAATTTTGATTTTATTAAATAAAAACCTCAAATTTGCCCTTCGTTTTGAAAAGTATATTAATTATAAATCATTATAAACCAAAGAAATAAGTAATGAGAAAAGCAGATTTGGTCAATACCATTTCCGAAAAAACTAACATTGCGAAAGTAGATGTATTAGTAGCCCTGGAGGCATTCTTCAAGGAAGTAAAGGACACAATGTCTGGTGGCGAAAACGTATATATTAGAGGTTTTGGTAGCTTCGTAATCAAGCGCCGTGCAAAGAAAGTTGGACGTCACATCAAGAATAACAAGTCAATTGACATTCCTGAGCATTTCATTCCTTCATTCAAGCCCGCAAAGGTTTTCTCTGAAGAAGTGAAAAGTAACGTTACTTCATTACCTGAAGACGACGGAGACGACGATTAGTATGGTACAATTATATAGCAAGTGAATTTTTACTTGCTATATAATTTCTAAAAAAAACATAAATGAACTATGAATAGAGCTCAAATAATAGTACTTTCGGTAGGTGTTTTGTTGTTTAGTCTTTTTTATTTTGTTGCGGGTACTAAGTTACATAAGCAAGCAAAAATAGAACAAGCCAGAACCATAAATGCTCCGAGTGCTGATGCTGACGAAATCATAGACAAAGCGAAAACAACAATCAAACCTGCACAAACGACAGAACTTACCGCCCTCGAAAGCGTGTTGCAAGCTGCTCAAAGTGACACTGCCAAAACATCAGCGCTCAAAAAAGTATCTGGTGCTTGGTATCGCTTCGGAAAGTTAGATGTGTCAGGATATTATGCCGAAAAAGTGGCGGTACTCGAAAATACTGAGCGTGCTTGGTTTTTTGCAGGTTCTACTTACTTGACTGGTATAAAACAAAATCAAGATGATGCTATTCGTCAATTTTGTGCTGATAGAGGCGCAAAGGCTTTTGAAAACGCAATTTCGATTAATCCCGAAAATGTAACAAACAGAGTCGCATTGGCTTCTATATATACAGAAAAACCTTTGGCGGACAATCCGATGAAGGGGATTCTGATGCTCAGAGAATTAGATCAGCAACATCCCGACAATCCGTTGGTGTTGGTCACGTTGGCAAAAAATGCCATTCGTACAGGTCAATATGATAAAGCAGTTACGCGATTGGAAAATGCCTTAAAGGTTGCTCCAGACGATAACGGCATTAATTGCCTTTTGGCCACAGCTTACGAAGGCGTTGGAGATGCAGCAAAGTCTAAACTTTTTGCAAAGAAATGTAAGTGATTTTTAATCATTTAGATTTAAATTAAGAACGAAATTTATTATAAACTTTTTAAATAAGATCACCATGCCTTGCGGTAAAAAACGTAAACGTCATAAGATTTCAACACATAAGCGTAAAAAGAGACTTCGTAAGAATCGTCACAAGAAGAAGAAATAATATCAAGTAATTGATATTGTCCTTCTGCTCGGTGCCACAAAGCATGTCCGTAGCATATACAAAGCGTTTTGTAACCCTCAAGACGCTTTGTTTCTTTTTAAGTTTTGAAATGTAAACCGACAACAACCCTTGTCGGATTACTAAAGTTAGCTTTCGTATTTTTTTATTCATAAATTATATTGCGAAAGCTATCTTTTCTTATCAGTATAGCCGTCAAAACAAATGATAAAATATTTTTTATTTTTTGTTTTGGCTTCCATACACCCTTATATTGTCTCTCTCCCTAATACCCTTTTGGGATCTTTTGAGTACTTGTAGGTATTTGTCTTGCCTCACATTGTGTTCACTTGATTCTTGAAATATATTTATCGTAGCACATTCTTGTCTTAGAATAGGCCTTGCGATAGCTATATTTTAAAAAGTATTTATACCCTTATATTGTCTTTCCTGCCATCGTTTTATTGATTAAGTGAGCTTGTGTGTTGCACAAAACTCATTTAAATCATTGTGTTTAAAACAAAAATTTGAACCCTCTAATTTTTATTTGTGGAGAAAGAACTAATCATCAATGCAACGCCGACACAAGTCGAGATTGCACTCATGGAAAACAACAAACTCGTAGAGTTGCATTTCCAGAAAACCAATACCAACTTTACAGTAGGCGATATTTTTTTAGGTAAAGTAAAAAAAATGATGCCGAGCCTCAATGCCGCTTTTGTGGACATTGGGCATAAACGCGATGCTTTTTTGCATTATACAGACCTTGGGCCTCAATTGCGTTCGCTCATCAAGTTTACGAACGGCGCTATGACCGGTGGTATAAACACGCACCTCATGGAAAACTTTAAGCTCGAAGCCGATATTATCAAAACTGGTAAAATCGAGCAAGTGCTAAGTAAAGGCCAACCGATCTTGATACAGATTCTGAAAGAACCGATCTCGACCAAAGGCCCGCGATTGAGTTGCGAAGTTACCTTGCCAGGTCGCTACCTTATTCTTACGCCTTTTTCTGATCGAGTCTCGGTGTCTAAGAAAATTGCGAATCAGGAAGATCGAAAACGCCTGCAAGTACTCGTGGAAAGTATAAAACCTAAAGGTTTTGGCTTGATTGTCCGCACGGCTGCCGAAGGTAAAAAAGTGCAAGACTTACATGAAGAAGTTACGACACTTACCAAACAATGGGAAAGCATCCACAAACAGCTGCATAATGCCAAACCACCAATCAAATTGTTGAGTGAATTGGACAAAACTTCGTCTATTTTACGAGATTTTTTGAGCGATTCGTTCAATAAAATTGTGGTAAATGATAAGGAATTGTATGGCAACATCAAAACTTATCTGAGCTCTATTGCGCCACAGATGGTGGACATCGTGAGTTTGCACAAAGGTACAAAGCCTATTTTTGAAACGCTGGGCGTAACGAAACAAGTAAAATCTTCGTTTGGAAAAACGGCAACTATGAGTAGTGGTACTTATCTTGTGATAGAGCATACCGAAGCTATGCACGTCATAGATGTGAACAGTGGCCACAAAGCAAGTGGCAGTGGCGACACCGATAATGCTGTATTTCAGGTAAATATGGAAGCTGCGGAGGAAATCGCACGCCAAGTGCGCTTGCGAGACATTGGCGGACTGATTGTGGTCGATTTTATAGACATGAAAAACGTAGCGCACAAGGCAGATTTGCTGAAAGCCATGCAAGATTTTATGCTCAAAGATCGCGCACAACACACTATTTTGCCTTTGAGTAAATTCGGATTGATGCAAATCACGCGTCAGCGTGTGCGACCAGAAATCGAAATCAATACATCAGAACTTTGTCCGTCTTGCAATGGCTCAGGAAAAATCAATTCTTCGGCTTTGTTGATAGATGACATAGAGCGCGACTTGGAGTTTGTGTTGGATTTACGCGCAAAAACAAAGATGACTTTGCACGTCAATCCATACATTGCTTCGTATTTCCGCGAAGGATTTCCGAGTCGGCGTATGCGTTGGGCCTTGAAATATCAACGTTGGATTTATATCAAAGCAGAGTCTGAATATCCGCTTACTGAATATCGTTTTTTTGATGAAAATGATGACGAGATTCGTCTGTAAGCCTTGATTTTTTTAATTAAATTTCAATAACAAATAATTTTTATATTTTATAAGAACTTAGGTAGTAAGAGATTTTTTCGAGTAAAATATAATTTCCTACTCGAAAGTTTTCCTTCGCATTGGAAAGTCCCTCCTTTGGAGGGATTTAGGGAGGTCTCTAAATAGTTACTAAATAAAATTGATTCAGTACAGTTATGGAAGCATTACAAATAGCCATAGAATCGGCTTGGGACAATAGAGAATTATTAAAAACAGCGGATACGCAAGCAGCAATCCGAAATGTGATTGAGCTACTGGATAAAGGCTCGCTTCGTGTGGCAGAGCCAAACGAGAGCGGCAAATGGAAAGTAAACGAATGGGTAAAAAAAGCCGTCATTTTATATTTTCCGATTCAGCAAATGGAAACCATAGAAGTGGGTGCATTCGAGTTTCATGACAAAATTCCGCTCAAGCGCGATTATGCGGCGCAAGGTGTTCGTGTAGTGCCGCCAGCTGTGGCACGACATGGTTCGTACTTGGAGCAAGGCGTGATTTTGATGCCGAGCTACGTCAATATCGGTGCGTATGTAGGCAGTGGAACGATGGTGGACACCTGGGCAACGGTCGGGTCTTGTGCGCAAATTGGTCGAAATGTACACCTTAGCGGTGGCGTTGGGATTGGCGGCGTGTTAGAGCCTTTGCAAGCAACACCAACCATTATCGAAGACGATTGTTTTATTGGTTCACGTTGTATTGTGGTAGAAGGCGTGGTCGTGGAGCGCGAAAGTGTGCTTGGCGCAAACGTGGTATTGACCAAATCGACACATATTATAGACGTGACTGGCAATGACCCTGTGGTGTATAAAGGTCGCGTGCCTGCTCGGTCGGTCGTGATTCCTGGCTCGTATGCGCGCCAATATCCTGCGGGCGAATTTCAGGTATCTTG
>JAYUJV010000361.1:0-2631 GCA_043764975.1 Saprospirales bacterium | reverse complement strand
TGCTCCTCGATATTGGCGATCCGCCGAATGTGGCAGGTTGGCCAGCTTGGTATCAAAGTCCTCAATTCGATAAATATTGGATTACAACCAACACGCTGCCAAAGCGTGGCAACTTGACCGATATGATGATTTATTGGGGTTACGAAAACGAAGATAAAAGTATCAAATATGGTATCAATGAATTTGAATTTACGAAATCATTGAGCAATCCATCGGATCCGAATGCGTTGATAAGCGAAGTCATTGAATTGTTTTTTAGTATTGATGTTGATGCAACGGTGCGAAAAAACCTAAAAAATATCTTACTCAGCGATCAAGCATCTGATTATTATTGGACAAACGCTTGGAACGATTACCTCGCCGATCCAAAAAATGTGATGAAACAAGATGTCGTAAAATGGCGCTTAAAGTCGTTTTATCAACATATTATGCAGATGGAAGAATATCAGATGATGTAAAAATGTAGCGACGAATTTATTCGTTTTTCATTTTTTATAAATTGTTAATATTTAATTATTAAAAAAACTACCTTTTATCTCTACTTTGGCACACTGTTTTTTATTATTAAAAAAGTAGATTTCGATGTAACGCTGTCAGGGTTTTAAACCCCTGACAGCGTTTGGAAACCAGTAGTTTTCCCAGACTGCCAAAGTAGAATTAGGAAACGAACTAAAAAAATATTTTTTATTTTTTTGAACAAAAATAAATGAAACGTAAAGATTTTTTAAGACAAATAGCGCTCGGTTCGGCAGCGGCGGCTTTCGGGAAGTTTTCGGTACAAGCCGCAACACCGCTCGAATCGTGGCTCAACTTAGCGACAGATACAGATCACGTGCTGGTTATCATCCGTATGGCTGGCGGTAATGACGGCCTTAACACGCTGATTCCGTTAGATCAGTACGCCAATTACAAAAATGCGCGTGCCAATATTGCCATCAGCGATAAAAAAACGATTGCCATGAATGGCAATACCAAAACGGCATTTCACCCCGCGCTTTCAGAAATTGCGGATTTGTATAATGACGGAAAAGTCAAAATATTGCAAAGCGTTGGTTATCCCAATCAAGATTATTCGCACTTCAGATCTACCGATATTTGGATGACGGCTGCCGATACGGATCAATTGCTCAACACTGGTACGCTTGGGCGATACCTCAAAACGGAGTATCCAAATTATCCGATTGGTTACCCAAATGCGACCATGCCAGATCCGTTGTGCATTGAGGTTGGCTACTCGCAATCGCTCATTTTTCAAGGGCCACTCACAGGTATGGGGCTTTCTATTACGTCGCCAAACGACTTTTATCAATTGATTGCCGACCAACAAACGCCTGCGCCAAATACGCCAGCTGGCAAGCAATTGGATTATGTGCGCCTCATAAAAGCGCAGTCGAATCAGTATGGAGATACCATCAAAAAGGCTTATAATAAGGTCAAACAACAGCAACCTTATCCAGCCAATAATAGTTTAGCGGCGCAACTCAAAATCGTAGCAGCGCTCATTGCTGGCGGCATGAAGACACGTATATATATGGTCACGATCGATGGATTCGATACCCACGATACGCAAACCGAAGCGGCAGATACCACAAAAGGCGAACACGCTGATTTGCTCAAAACACTTTCGCAAGCCATGAAGGCCTTTATGACAGATTTGATGTTTTTAGGTGCCGAAAATCGAGTATTGACCATGACCATGTCTGAGTTTGGTCGTCGCATAAAATCGAACGCCAGTTATGGTACGGATCACGGTGCTGCTGCGCCGATGTTCTTGTTTGGTTCGGCCGTAAAAAGCGGTATATTAGGTAACAATCCGACCATAAAATCGAGCGTAACCGACGATGATAATGTACCGATGCAATACGATTTTAGGTCAGTCTATACCACGATTTTGAAAGAGTGGTTTTGTGTGCAAAATAATGATTTGCAAGAGATTATGTTGAAAAATTTTCAAACATTGCCTTTATTAAAAACCTCAAATTGCATTCCGACTGCTGTGCATGAAGCCAACCAAAATGCTGGAGAAGTGGTCATTACGACTTACCCAAATCCATTTGTGGCGAGCATCAAAATAGACTTTAAGAGCAAAGGTGGACAGACCTTAATTCAAGTATATAATAGCGCAGGTGTATTGTTGGCAACGCCAATAAAAACGTATTATCCAGCAGGAGATTATAGTGCAACTTGGAATTCGGAAGACTTGCCAGTAGGCTTATATTATATAAGGTATCAGTGTGGAGTAGAGCAGCAAGTAGAAATGGTGATGAAAGCGCGTTAAAAAAAGTGAAATATTTTTTATTTTGAAAATAAATGCTTTTTTGAAAATATTTTCACTTTAATTTTGTTTATATAACATTGAGAATATTTAATTTTTTATTTTTAATAAAAAGTGTATTTGATTTTTAATTTTTTTTGAATTAAAAAATGTATTTTTGTAACAGTAAAGATTTCAGAGAAATAAAAAATATTTTACAAATAAAAATAATTTTTTTAAATATTTTCAATAAAAAAATATGCTCAAAAACTTGAATTTTGATGGTCAATAAACGTAAAATATTCAACGATCCAGTCTATGGTTTTATCACGATTCCGTATGACATTATTTTTGAATTAATAGAGCATCCATATTTT
>JAYUJV010000360.1:0-2632 GCA_043764975.1 Saprospirales bacterium | reverse complement strand
TACCAGTCTGCTTCGATAGTGAATTGATGGTATTGACCCATTTCGAAAAGCCTTTTTCAAATTCTGCCTTTGGTGGCACTACCACAATAATACTCCCAACGGTATTGAGTGGCTGCGCCAGGTGCGGCAATAGCAACATACGCGCAGTCTTTTTAGGTAAGGTTTCGGAAACCGTACCAAATATAATATCGCTCGCCGACGAAGCAGTGTTCCAACCAATCACAATATCGGTAATCAATAAATCCTTGATGGCACGCGAGATGCCACCGACTACATTGGTGTCCACGCGCGTAATGACTTGTACTTGCTGACCTGAT
Organism: Saprospirales bacterium; assembly: GCA_043764975.1. Taxonomy (GTDB): domain Bacteria; phylum Bacteroidota; class Bacteroidia; order Chitinophagales; family Saprospiraceae; genus JAYUJV01. The sequence continues at coordinate 2,315 of JAYUJV010000360.1, read as the reverse complement.
GCAGTAGCATAAGCCTGCACATTGCGTAACATTCGGTTGCTCGAAAGCACGTGTTCGGTGGCTGCATCGTCGTCAGAAACGATAGACAATGGATATATCGGATCAGTAGAGCGTGGCGTTTTGATCATCATCGCAAAATCAATCAAGCGCTGATACGTATTCGGATTCGAGATGGGTACGAGTATGCGTTCGGGCTGATTGTTGAGTTCGGGCGATTTATTGTTTTCGGCTATCGCCAATTTTCGACCTGCGCTCTCCACCACAAACGAGCTAATCATGCACGTGATCAAGATAATCAAAACGGTTGCATTCAAGACCATATCGCTCATTATACCTATCCGATTACCTTCAAATACTATGGCTAAGGTCGCTGCAGCTTTTGATACCGTAAGTCCAAACGCCACTTTACGCTCATTGTTATTGAGTCCAAAAACTTGTTGCGAAATCAATGCAGAAAGCCATTTGCTACCAATACTCATCAGTAACATAACGCCCGCTGTAATCAAAATCACTTGCGAAGACCCAAAAAGTTTAATATCTATAAGCATACCAACGCCAATCAGAAAGAAAGGAATAAAAATGGCATTGCCCACAAACTCGACCCGATTCATGAGTGCAGAAGTGGTCGGAACAGAACGATTGAGCGCCAAACCTGACAAAAATGCACCAATAATTGGCTCTACACCAGCCAACTTTGACAGCGATGCCGATAAAAACAACATGCCGAGTAAAAATATATATTGCGAAACGCCTTCGTCTGGCACGCGGCGAAAATAAAAACGAGCAATTTTGGGGAACAACCAAAGGATTCCGAAAAACAGTAAACCAATACCCGTTACGAAACGGATAGCAAACTCAGTATCGAAGGTATTTTCGGCCAATCTGGTCACTACAGCCAAGGTAATCAAGGCCAAAATATCGGCTACCATCGTAGCGCCAACTGCCATACTGACCGCGACATTGTTCACAATACCCAATCGGCTCACAATCGGATATGCAATGAGTGTGTTAGACGCAAAGGCTGCCGAAATCAAAACCGCCGAAATACTCGTAAAGCCCAATACGGTTTGGGTCACATAAGTACCACCCAACATAGCGATGGTGTAAGTCAGCACGCCCGAAAAAACAGCTTTGTTTCGATGGCGACGAAATTCGCCCATATCCATTTTTAGACCTGCTAAAAACATGATGTACAGCAAACCGACTATACCAAACAGCACAATACCGTTGTCACGTTCTAGAATATTATAACCTTTTGGGCCCAGCGCAATCCCCGCAAGTATCAACCCCACGATACTCGGTATGCGCAATCGCGCAATCAAGGTAGGTGCTAGCAAAATGACGAACAAGATGATGGCAAATATATAAACAGGATCCGTGACCGGAAAATAATCGTTCCAATTGAACATGTTAGCTTGCGAATAAATGGTAAATGTATAAATGAAAATAACAATACGTAATTTGTTGATTTAGAAGTTACCGACACCTCGAAGGTGTCGGTAACTTAGAGCCATTTTTACTAAAAATCAATATTTTACACATTAAAAAAATAATTTATACATTTCGTCTAGTATTGAATGATGATTGTTGAATGATGAAATGCCTATTTCAAATAAATTTTAGAAAAAACAGTATTCATTTTTGCCAATAAATATATGCGATTTATTTGAGAATTAAAAAAAAATGCCTTTTTATTTATTAAAATAATGATGAATAAAATTAAAAAGTAATTTTATGCTTAAATATTAGCAAAAAAAGAGTGTTTTGGCGACCGTAATTGTGTTACAAAATCTTATTTTTTATTAATAAAAATAATTATTATTAATTGATTATCAATATTTTAATAAGTATTTATTTTTAATTTAATCAAATAAACAATGTCACAAAAAATACGTAATTGATACAAAAACAAATTGCTTACGCTTGTAAATTTGTATCAGAATAAAACAAACGCTGAAAACCAAACAACAGTAACAGTCAGCGAATTATCCTTATTGAGTGCGTTCGGGGAAAAATGCTCCCAAGCAAAGTTCCACTATCAGACCGAACGAACCACACTCAACGTTTTTTCATAATACTACGTCCAACGCCTTTAGTCATCAGTGATTGTAGGCGTTTTTTTTTGTGTTTACTGCAACGATAATCCTCAAGGGATTAAACATAAATAAATCATATTACGCACAGCATTTTTCTAAATAGAAAATAATTATTTTAAATTACTCTAAATTAGTACGTTTCGGGCTGTGCCTTGTAGAAATTCGAGTTTTTGCAAAATGAAGTCGGATGAAGCGGAAAACTGTTTGAAGTCTGGCGAA
>JAYUJV010000359.1:0-2639 GCA_043764975.1 Saprospirales bacterium | reverse complement strand
TTCACGATTAGTAACTTTCGATTTTCGTCTTTCGACTCTCGTCCCCCCTACACCAAATCAAAATTTACAAAAATCTCCTCGCTGATGGCGCGCGCTTGGCACGTGAGGATAAAACCGTTATCGACCTCGTGGTGATCGAGTGCATAATTTACATCCATTTCGACTTCGCCACTTGTGATTTTGGCGCGACAAGTGCAACAAACACCGCCTTTACAGGCAAATGGCACATCAAAACCAGCGGCCAATGCGGCATCTAATACGTACTCGTGGCTATCCAATCGGATTTCGCTTACTAGGCCATCTTGTTGCAAATACAACAAATGTTTTTTGAGTGCTGTTACAGGTTTTGCAACTATATTTTTAACTTTATTTGTACCAAAAAGTTCAAAATGTACTTTGTTTTTATCAATATTTCGAGCATTAAAAGCCGTTTGTAAGGCTTTGACCATGTCTTCGGGGCCGCATAAAAAATACTCATCGCCTTGCGAAAGACTTGGAATATCATTGAGTAAGGCATCTATTTTTTGGCTGTCCAAACGCCCACTAAACAAAGCCGTATCGGTTCGCTCGCGGCTGAGTACGTGATAAACTTGCACGCGACTGAGGTATTTATTTTTTAGGTCTTCAATGCTTTCTTTAAAAATAACAGAAGCCGTATTTTTATTGCCATACACCAACGTAATGCTACTATTTGGCTCGCTTTTCAAGACCGTTTTTAGGATAGAAAGTATTGGCGTAATGCCGCTGCCAGCTGCAAAAAAGACATAATTTTTAGCATTTTCGGCGTTCATTTCGCTATAAAATCGACCCATTGGCGGCATCGTTTCTAGTATATCGCCTTTTTTTAGGGTCTGATTGGCATACGTCGAAAACTTGCCTTCATATACTTGTTTGATGGCCACACGCAATTCACCATCGTTTGGACTACTACAAATTGAGTACGAACGACGCAACTCCTCGCCGCCAACGTTGGCACGAAATGTCAAATATTGACCTTGTTTGAAACTGAATTTCTCCTGCGCTTGCGCTGGTATCTCGAAAGCTAAGGAAACACAATCTTCGGTTTCGCGGCGTATATTTTTTATGCGTAATGGATAGAACATTGTTTTAAATTGTAAAAATCGAAAATCGAAAGACGAAAATCGAAAGTTGCTAAACGTGAAAGCTAATTGTGATGCGTACAAAAATCGAAAGACGAAAATCGAAAATCGAGAGTTGCCGAATCGGGTCTGTGCTAATCTGTGTAATCTGTGAGAAAAACCCTTTTTAAATCGAAAGTTGCTAATCTTGAGTTACCGAAATCATTTTTCGAGGCCACTGAGCATGATGCTACTGATGGTTTCTTCGAGGGTTTCGGGGCTGATGTTTCGTTCGGATTTGTACCAAATATCTATCCAACGGACAGATGCCAAAATGGTGTAAAGTGCGATGCTGCTATTTACGGCTTTCATTTCGCCTTTCGCGATGGCCATTTCTATCAAGGATTTGAAGACTGTTTCGTAGTGTTTTCGTTCAGAAATAAATATATTTCGCTCAAAATCTGGTAGATGTTTCCACTCAAAATTAGAAATCAGAGATGATGCTGGATTGGACGTAATGATTGAAATTTGTAAACGCATCAAGGTTTTTATTTTCTCCATTGGCGTTGCTTTCATGCTCGTAACTTCCTCTAAATGTGCACGATACGTGTTGGCAATGTCAAAACATATCGTTTTTAAAATGTCATCTTTGGACTTGATGTGGTTGTACAAACTCGCTGCTTCCATACCGACTTTGTCCGCTATGTCGCGCACCGTAGTCGCCGAATAGCCTTTTTCTTTGAACAACAAAATCGCTTCTTCGATGATTTGCTCACGCTTAGATTTTTTTATTTCTAACTGATGTACCATACTGCAAAGATACACCTTTTTTCATTACTAACTAACGCTTGTTAGTTAAAGTTGTAAGATTTTTTATAAATAAAAAAAGCTGTTTGAGTTTGTATCTCAACAGCTTTTAATTTTTCACTTATATTCCTTCTTTCGGCCTTATCAATTCATTGATATTGATGCCTAAATTCAAGGAGCAAATTACGTTTTTGGCGATAAGCCTTTCGTTGTTTATGGTTTTTGTGAGGTCTTTATTGACTTCTAATTCTATGAAAAGGAGTTTATTGATTTCGGCGCCGATGCCCAATAGCCAACCGCCTGATATTTTGTTAAAATTGTTGTAGCTCTTGAAAGGTTCAAAAAGGGATTGTGTTGTCGAAAGGCTTTGTAGCTTAGTTTTGAACAAGTAATCGGTTCTGATACCTACACATATATATGGTCTAAGCAATCTCAGTTTTGATAAATATCTTTTTAGCAATACATCAAAACTGATGTATTCAAATTCATTTTTTAATGTATTCGATTCAACAACATCTGTTCCTATTGCGCCATATTGCCACATATCTCTAAACCCTTTTTTGATGTAGCTTACGCCATATCGCGCTACAGTATTTTTGAAAATATCTTTTTGGCATTGAATCCCGACGCCATAAGTCGATAACCAATTCCATTGAAAAGTGCCGTCTTCTGGCTTCGTGGGATCCGAATTGAGTTGTGTCGCAGCATTAAATTTATTGACAACTGAATAATAATTTTGAGCTAATCCATTTT
>JAYUJV010000358.1:0-2639 GCA_043764975.1 Saprospirales bacterium | reverse complement strand
TTTGTCGTCATTTTTTTCCGATTGAGTTCATCAAAAAATATATTGATGTGTTGGCAATGCACAAACTCAACACTTTTCATTGGCACCTCACAGACGATCAAGGTTGGAGAATAGAGATTAAAAAATATCCAAAATTGACCGAAATCGGTGGTTTCCGAAAAGAAACTTTAGTCGGTCACGCTAGTGATAGCCCCGAAGTTTTTGACGGACAGCGATATGGCGGATTTTATACGCAAGACCAAATTCGCGAAATTGTGGCGTATGCGGCTACAAAATACATAACAGTCATTCCTGAAATTGAAATGCCAGGTCATGCAATGGCGGCACTTTCGGCATATCCCGAATTGGCTTGCACGAGTGGCCCATTTGAGGCCGTTACAAAATGGGGCGTTTTTGACGATGTGTTTTGCGCCAAAGCATCAACCATTACGTTTTTAGAAAATGTGTTGGCCGAAGTCATGCCCCTTTTTCCGAGTCCATACATCCATATTGGCGGTGATGAATGTCCGAAAGTACGTTGGAAAAAATGTCTCAATTGTCAAGCAATAATGAGTAGAGAAGGTTTGAAAAATGAAGAAGAATTACAGAGTTATTTTATCCGCAGCATCGAAAAATTTGTGAATAAAAACAGAAAACGCATCATCGGTTGGGACGAAATTCTCGAAGGTGGCGTTGCGCCAGATGCGACCATTATGTCGTGGCGCGGAACAGAAGGCGGTATTGCTGCTGCTCGTCAAGGTCACGATGCCATCATGACGCCAGGCTCATTTTGCTATTTTGATCACTACCAATCCGATAATAAAAATGAACCGCTAGCTATTGGTGGATTGACAACTATCGAAAAATTATATACATACGACCCTGTACCTAAAGAGCTTACGAGTGAACAAGCAAAACATATACTAGGCACACAATGCAATGTATGGACAGAATATATTGGCAGCACAAGCCAAGTAGAATATATGCTTTTACCTCGTTTGTCGGCACTTTCGGAAGTGATGTGGACGAATATGGAAAATCGAAATTTTGATAGTTTCAAAGAACGATTGCCAAAAATGATGGATAATTTGTCAAAATTGGATTATAACGTTTCGTATCGTTTTTATGACATAAAAGGGAAAACAGAAACCGATAAAGATGGCAATTTGAAGGTTACATTGAGCTCAAATGACAAAAAAGCAAACTTGATTTATCAAGTTTTTGATGCTAAATTAGCTGATATTGAACAATCTATTTCTGAATATAACGCGCCTTTTACAGTAAGTGAGCCGAACATGATTCGCGCTTGGAACGGTAACAAAGACTCAAAATCGAACCTAATTTGGGAAGTTACTTATGCCAAAAATTTGGCAACTGGTAAAACTATCACTTTAACCGATCAGGCTTCAGAGAGTTATCCTGGCGAAAATGCTGGTGCAACATTAGTCGATGGTTTGAGCGGCACGACTAAATTTAATGGTCGTCAATGGCTTGGTTTTGAAGGCAAAAATCTCGAAGCGGTTATAGATTTTGGTAAAGCGCAACCTTTCAAAAAAATCAAAGTCGGTATTCTCGATGATGTGCAAGATTGGATTCATATTCCGAGATCACTGGTCGTGTATGGCTCAAAAGATGGCATCGATTATTTGCCGATTGCAAAATCTGAAAAAGGTGATTTTATTGAAAAAAATAGATATATCGAAATGCCTTTGGATGTTAAGCAATTCAGATACTTGAAAGTTATCCTTCAAAATCATGGTACGATTGAAGCTGGTTTGCCTGGCGCAGACAATCCTTCGTGGCTTTTTGTAGATGAGATAGTGGTGGAATAGTTGGGGAAAACGAAAGTCGAAAGTCGAGAGTCGAAAGTTGCTATTCTCGATTAAAAATCGTGAGTCGTGAGAGAAAATTGCTAAGGCAATTTTTTGTCGTGAGTCGTGAGAAATATAAGAAGCGAAAGTCGAGAGTCGAAAATCGAAAGTTGCTATTTGAGAGTGGAAATCGTGAGTCGTGACATTTGCAACGCAGGCAGTCGTTTTGAACGGCTGCCTGCGTTTTGCCTACGTTTTGAAAATATTAAAACTCGATACATTTTAATTTAGAAAAAGGCATAAAAAAAGCGATATGGATTTTACATATCGCTTTTTTAGCTTAAATTTTTGATTTACGTTTACGAGAAACATAATAGCCTTCTACAAGCATGAAGGCAGCGCATAATGCGCACATGAGGGCAGTGAAATAAATAATTAGCATTGTGTTTGTTCTCTTAAAGTGTGTGTAAACGAATAAAAAAATTGTTTAATTAATAACTTCAAGTTTCATTAGGCAATACAAAGCTAAGGGAAAATTTTGAAAAATAAAAATTTTGAAAAATAAAATATTTGTGACAGTCTAAAATGGTCTGATATTAAGTAATTAACATAGCGTTATTCTTTGATAATCAGTATTTTACATAAATATATTTTTATAAAAAAATATGTTAATTGTTAATCTACTAGTCGTTTTACGCGTCCATGTACGAGTGCATCTATGGCATCAAACACAAGTTCTGCTTTGTAAGGTCGCCAATTGATGTCGCAATAATCGTCGCCAAAGTTTATATAATTGTCTAATCTGTATCGACTCATTTCCTGATCTACTTGGATTTGCGTATTCACGAG
>JAYUJV010000357.1:0-7082 GCA_043764975.1 Saprospirales bacterium | reverse complement strand
GCCAATTTTATCAATTCTTCTACATTCGTGATGCTTGGTTCTTCTTTGAATATCGCATTGAGTGTGCGCTGTACATTGATGCGCACAAAACCCAACGATACCAAGGCTGACAACGCTTCTTCGCGAGAACGGCTTTCGGCTGGCAAGGACATCGAAAGCGGCTGATCCATGACTTCTTTCGAGATTTTATCTTTCAAATCCAATATAATTTGCTTTGCTGTTTTTGGCCCAACACCTTTCACTTTATTGAATGCTGCTACGTTTTCATGTACAATCGCCGTTTTGATTTCCTCTACGGTCATAGACGACAACACCAAACGAGCAGTGTTCGGCCCAATACCCGATATGCTGATTAATTGTATAAATATCTGACGTTCGCCCTCTTCTGCAAATCCATAAAGTGTATGTGAGTCTTCTTTTACGATGAGGTGCGTAAATATTTTGATTTCTTCGAGCGCTTCTATCCGCGCATACGTATTGAGACTGATATTTACGTGATACCCCACGCCAGCTGCTTCTACGCAAATATATACTGGACTTTTGAACGTAATCGGGCCTTTTATGTAGCTAATCATAATACAAGTTTTCTTTTTTTAAAATAGATGTACAAATGTACGTGCTAAAATTAAAATAATAAGCAATCGTATCATTTTTCCTAAAATTCATACTACTTTTGTAATGGATTTCAATTTGCAATTTACAATTTACAATAAGCAATGGACAATAGGCAATTAAAAACCGAGCATTACATTCATGCTGAAATCTAAATTTTGCTTATTGTTTATTGTCTATTTTAAACGAGTAATTAGTAAAAGCTATGAAAAATTTATTTACTTTACTATGGCTAAATTTTTAAAAGAATCAGATATATTTTAAAAATGAAAAAAACGATATTCATCATACTATTTTTAATAGCTGCGACAATGAGCGAAGCGCAAACGGCACATAAATTACGTTTAGATGCCACCGAGCAGTATAAGAAAAAGCAATATGACAAAGCGCTTGAAAAATACGAATCTGCACAACAAAAAGAGCGCACAAGTGCAGGTGCATACAACTTAGGCAATGCGCAATATCAGCAAAAGCAATATGATAAGTCCGTAGAAAACTACGCGAATGCTGCACAATCTGCCAAACAACCTGAGCAACAAGCGCAAGCCTACCATAATTTAGGCAATGCTTTATTTGAACAAAAAGATTTTAAGAAAAGTATAGAAGCCTACAAAGAAGCCTTGCACCGAAGCCCATCAGATGTGCAAACAAAGCAAAATCTGGCGCTTGCACAAAAACAACAAAAAGACAAAGAGCAGCAACAGAAAGAGCAAAATAAGCAACAAGACAAGCAAAAACAACCCAAAGAACAAGAGCAAAACGACAAACGACAAGACCAACAGCAACCAAAGCTTTCGTCACAACAACAAAAACAGCAGCAAGAAGAACAACAACAAAAAGACATGAAGCGCAAAGAAGCCGAACGTATGCTCCAACAACTCGATCGCGATGACCAAAAGGTACAAGAAAAACTCCGCCGTATGCCAAGCAAAACTCGAAAATCGAGTAAGGATTGGTAAGGGTTTATTCATAAAAAAAACCTGTTCAACATACGCTGAACAGGTTTTTTTTATTCTACTTTATTTTTTATTTTGACTCAAAAAATTATTTCTTCGTCAAGATATAAGTATAGTTACCAGCGGTAGCCAGTTTGAGTGCAATCTCATAATTGCCAGCAGCAGGGATTTTGATGTTGTCTCCACCGTAATCCAAGATAGCATCAGCATCTTTATCACCAAAATTGATAGCCCATGCTTTGTTCGCACGGAACTTTATCTCGCCTTTTGTTAAGGCTAAAGTAATCTTCCATAGACCCGAAGCTGCATCATAAGACATGCTTTGGTCGTTGTCCCAGCTGCCTGTTGCATCGCCAATTACAGCCCATTCGGTTTTTGTCATAGACCAAGTGAGTGTGTTCAGGTCGGCATTTACACGATAAAAACCTGGTGCTTTTGCTTGCATATTTTCGCCTGGCCCTGGCGTAGCAATTTTGCCTGTATTTACCTTTGCTTCATCGCCATATATAGCTTTGTCCCAGTTTGGTTTTTCGGTCATCTTAAAATCCGTTGTAGCATCTTTCATGTATATATAACCTTCATATACATCATCTTCGTTTGGTGCTGAAATCTTGTTTGCCGTAGCTGGATCCCAACCTTGATAAGAACCTGGTACCCAAAGTGAAGTATAATCCAAATTTTCGAGGTATGGTGTCGCACCAAAACCGACCACATTTGAGATAGCAGGTGCAAGTGCAGTCGTAATGACTGACAATACACGTACTTCTAAATCTGAACCTTGACCAGGTAAAGCACCTATTTTGACCAATATTTTATTGAGTTCTGCCGTTTTGAATACTTTTTTCAAAGCACCAGCCACGTTTACTTCTTGTGGCTTTGCAAACGATGTACCTTTTGCAGCAAATTGCACCTTATAAGTGGGCGCTGACTGAAAACCATAATCTGGTGCTGACCAGCTCAATGTCATGGCATCTTTATCCTTGTCTTTTTCTGTCAAAGCAAAAGCTGCGCCCGATGCACTCAATACAGGCACCGAACCTTCTTTGAGGACAGCCTGCGTTTCATCTTTTTTGCAAGCACTCATCATAGAGATTAAGGCAAACAAGACAAATATTTTTTGAATCGTATTTTTCATTTTAATATTAATTTTTTAAAATTTAAAATTATTGGTTCTTTTAAAAATTTTATGAATACACATAGTCTAGTTATGTTTTTCATATTAGTCCAAAAGTATTAAGTATTTGAGTATTAAGTATTTAAGTCGAGATAAATACCTATTAGTAAAATGCTTAGGTATTCTAAAAACAAAAATACTTATATATTTAATACCTTAGAATAATTGACTAAAACAGGCACATTGAATTTAATCCACAAAAAAATTAAAAGAATCAAATTATTAAAATCAAGAAAATTATTTTTATAATAAATTGAAAATCAATATATTATCTCAATTATTTCTTTAATTTTCTTAATTATTTTAATTCCCTTAATTACTTTTTAATTACTTTCTAATTCCCTTAATTGCTTTTTAATAGCCTTTATTTTGCTTTAAATTTGGATTTGCAGTACGGTCGCCAACTGGAATCGGGAAAATATTGTAATCGTCCGAAACGGCTGCACCGTCTTTAGCACCACCTTTCCAAGGCCATAGATATGCGCCCGTTGTAAACTTGCCAAAACGAATCAAATCCGTACGGCGGTGACATTCCCACTGCAATTCGCGACCGCGCTCTGCCAAGATATAATCTAAAGTCAAAGCACTGTTGCCAATATTGCCAGTTTGGTTGCCATAAGCACGTTCGCGCAAAGCATTTACGTAGCCCAAAGCCGTTGCTTGATCGCCACCTGTACCACCGCGCAATACAGCTTCGGCATACATCAAGTAAGCATCAGCCAAACGGAACATCGGGAAGTCTGTATCAGGAAAATCGCCTTTCGGGTCTGAACCTGCTTTGCCAGCCAAATCTACGTTTTTGTATTTTGCAATCGCATAACCTTCCGTAAATTTACCTATATCAGCAATTTCGAGGTTTTGGCCATCTGTATAAAACATAGCGCGCGTATCGGTTTTGCCACTTGGATCTGCAAAAAGACTAACAAATGCCTTCGTGGTGCGTAAACCGCCCCAACCACCGTTGATACCAAAATCAGCTGCTTTCATACTACCGCCAACTGGTGCGTGCAACAAAAACGTCATACCACCATAAGTTTTAGTACGTGTACCGTCAAAACAAATTGGGTAAATCACTTCTTTTGATTTATCGTTTTCGAGCATAAACAAGGTCTTATATTGCTTGTCCAATACATAACCGCCGCCGATTACTTTCTTGATTGCTTCTAACGTTTCTGTATATTTCTTTTGACCGATATATATATCAGCGTTTAGGTACATTTTTGCTAAGAGCATTTGTCCACAAGCCTTGTCCACACGACCGTATTCGTTTGTGCGCGACGCTTTCAAGTCGCCATCAATTGCTTTCAATTCAGATTCTACATACGTAAACAATTCTTGACGATTTGTTTGGCGTGGTAATGTAGCACCAATGGCATCTTTTTCAGTAATGAAAGGCGGATTGGCGAACATATCCATAGCATGATAGTAACTCAAAGCACGTAAAAAACGAACTTCGGCACGATATGCTTTTACTTCTGGTATAGAAATACCACGAGCCGCTAATTTTTCGTCAGTCGTTTCGCGGATAAACTCGTTGCACAACACGATTTGATAAAAAATACGGTTGTACATAGCACCTACGAACTCATTGTTCTCTGACCAGTTCATGTTGTGGTAATCCTTGATGCTGCCATCATTCCAACCCACAACGGCTTCGTCAGTTGTCAATTCTTGTGCTTTCCAGTATTGACGTAAGTAAGTCGAAAATCCTTCGTCGATACCACTGATGTCAGGTTTACCAGCTGGGCCTTCTTGTCCACTGATGGCAAAACCTGCATATATTTTTGCTAACAATGCTGTATAGCTAGCAGGATCTTTATAAACAGTTGCCGATGTTACTTCCGTAAACGGCACGCGATCCAAGTCTTTGACACAACTGTTGAGTAACAACACAACACAAGTCAATACGCTTAATTTGATAATATTTTTCATTTAATAATTATTTAAAATTCATTAATAAATACAAAAGTCAAAACTGTCTGTTTGTCATTTTTGTCTATTAGTCCTTAATAATCAATGCCTCAGAAAATTTGAAAGTATGATTAAAATACTGTTTAAATAGTTAAACTACGTTTTAAAGTCCTCCCTTTGGGAGGATTTAGGTGGGACTCCTAAAAATCCATACTCACACCTACTGTATAAGTACGTGGACGAGGATAAATATTGTTGTCGATACCACCAGCAATTTCTGGATCTAAACCAGAATATTTCGTAACCGTGAATACGTTATTTACGTTTACACTCAATCTCAAATTGTTTTTAGGATAAAACAAGTTTGCAAAACTGTATGCAAAAAACAAGTTGTCCATCTTCATGAAAGACGCATTTTCGACATAATAGTCAGAAAAAGGCTGTGTTTTCTCGAAATTTGTTTCCAATACATTAGCCGATACGTTACCAATAAAGCCAGCTGGATTATAGTATGCACCATAAAAACCGTAGCCAGAGTGAATATTGTTATAGACATAGTTATTGAAGTTAGCACGTAAAGCACAACCTGCGCTAAATTGCTTGTATGTTGTCGAAACGTTGAAACCTAAAAACAATGGCGCATCAGATGGTTTGTAACGATACAAGTCGTCTGAGTTGATTTTGCCATCTGCATTACGATCTACATATACGCCTTCGATAGGTTTGCCAGCTGCATTATACACTTGTTGATATACAAAAAATGTATTGCGCGAATAACCAACCGATTGTATCTGGATATTGTTACCAACACCACCACTGATACCACCAACTGCAATCCCTGGCGACTTGTCAGTTACGCCTGGCAAAGAAAGGTTTGTGATTTCGTTTTTATTGAACGTTATGTTTGCGCCCAATGTCAAAGTAAAATCTTTACGATCTACCGCAACTGTATTGATGCTAAATTCTACACCTTTGTTGTTCATACTACCAACGTTCGTCAAGATACGATTCGTGAAGTTAGAACCAATCGGAATATTAACTGTACTCAACAAATCTTTTGTGTCTTTGTTGTAAAAGTCGATACTACCATACACGCGGCTCTTGAAAAAGCCATAATCCAAGGCAAAGTTAGTCGTCGTCGTCGATTCCCATTTGATGTTGGCATCATAACCTTCTGGGCGAAGAGTATAATAAAACTTATCACCCAACTGGTATTGAGCCGTAATCTGACCTGGCGTATAACGCGCCAAATACGGGTAATCGCTACCTATATCTTGCTGACCAGTGATACCCCAACCCACACGTACTTTCAAGTCTGACAAAGAAGTGATGCTCTTGAACATCTTTTCATTGTTCAGTTTCCAAGCTGCTGCTACTGATGGGAAAGTTCCCCAACGATTAGCAGGCGAAAAACGAGAAGAACCATCACGACGAATGGTTGCCGTAATCAAATATTTGTCGCCGATATTGAGGTTTGCACGACCATAAACCGAAACCAATGTATTCTGAGTAGAATCCAAGGCATTTTTGATTGTTACCAATGGTTTTAAATCAGAATTGAAGCCACGCGCTGAACGTGTAAAGTCCTGATAAGCATAACCACCCAAGATACTCAAAGTATTGTTACCTATTTCTTTGGTATAATTCAAGTATGTTTCTAATGTTTTATTCAATTTCTTTTGGTCATACTCTCCATAATAACCACCATTACGCGCAGAAAAACCTGCCAATGGATTGTTGGATTTCATACCTTTTCCACTCGATTGGTCAAAACCTACATTTAGGTTAGCGCGCAAAGCTGGCAAAAAGTGAAATTTATAATCCAATTGTACATTTCCGATGTTACGATATACATTCGATTCATTCGTCTTGGCATACAATAAACTGACAGGATTACGACCTGCTAATGTAGCTGGTGTTTTGTCGTTTTGTAACCATTCGTAATAACCCAAATATTTATCAGCGTCAGTACCAGTTCTGACCACTTGCGTTGGATCAAAACCTGCTGCACCGCCTATTGCGCCTTCATCTGCAAATTGTTGTTTCAAGTTCACAAACTTGTAGTTTACGTTCACTTTTAAGTGACTATCAAAAAAAGTTGGTGTCAAGTTTACAGAAGTAGAAATACGATCGAGCTTAGAACCAATCAAAATACCTTGCTGATTCATGTAACCCGCAGATACGCGAAAAGGCAAAAAGCCAGCTTTACCACTCACACTCAAGTTGTTGTCAGCAGTAAGCGCCGTTTGGTAAATATAATCGCTCCAGTTCGTGTCTGCATTGCCAGCCAATTTCAAAGCCGTTGTGTCTTTACGGTTTTTCAACATCGTTCTGAACTCCGCACCTGATAAGTTACCAATAGTTGCTGTGCGTGTAGCTGCCGACAATTGCGTATTGAAATTGATTTTCAAACGACCGCTTTGACCAGT
>JAYUJV010000356.1:0-2643 GCA_043764975.1 Saprospirales bacterium | reverse complement strand
CTAAAACTACTTACTCAATTCAATGACCATCGTTTCATTTTTACCGACTTTGAAGGCTTTCATGCTCTCCACCAATTTGTCTGTACAGATATTTTTACCTTTGGTATTGTCTTTTATCATTTCTTGAAAACGATCCGTTTCAAACTTAATTTCCTTGTCCGTAGAGTTGAAAACAATCATAACCGTCGCCGATTCGTTGTATCTAAAATAAACATACACGCCATCTTTTGGTATAAATTGCATCAATTTTCCGTCTTGCAAAGCTGTTTGTGATTTATGATAATTGGCCATTTTTTTTGTAAAAACATACATTTGGTTTTCGTCTGGCGTACGACCTTTGCTCGAAAATTTGTTTTTCACATCGCCTTTCCAACCGCCTACGAAATCTTCACGCACTTTTCCATCTGGGTCAGAAAAGTTTTTCATCAATATTTCTGTACCATAATATAGCTGCGGAATACCGCGCATGGTCAAAAGCATCGAGACACCACTACGAAGTTTCGTTTCGTTTTCTCCAACAACCGAAAAAATTCTGCTCATGTCATGATTGTCCAAAAACGTAACGTTACGGTAAGCATTTTCGTATAAAAAATCGTTTGAGAGCGTGTTGTATATTCGACCTGTACCTTCTACCCAACCTGCTGGTTTTGTCAAGGCTTCTATCATAGCAAAATTCATCTGAAAATCGGTTACGGCTTCCAATTCTGCCTTGCTTCCGAGCTTGTTATTTTTTGTAAAATAGGCTTGATTTGCGTTACCATTTACCCAAGTTTCACCAAAATTGAAGAACGTTGGGTATTCACGTTTTATGGCGCGCGTCCAATCATTCATAAAATTTTGGTTCGGATATATCCAAGTATCAATTCGATACGAATCAATATTGGCGTACTCAATCCACCATAAACTGTTCTGTATCAAGTATTTAGCTAAACGAGGATTATCGAGATTAAGGTCAGGCATGTGCTTATCGAACCAGCCATCTGTCATCATGGTTTTTTCGGCAACAGAACCATAAGGATCAAAATGAACTTGATCGCGGTAATTGGTTTGCGTAAATTTATCGAACTGATGAATCCAATTTGCAGCAGGTAAATCGCGGATAAACCAATGGTCAAGTCCGACATGATTGAACACCATATCTTGTATGACTTTCATGCCGTTTTGGTGGCACTTTTCGACCATTTTTACATACAAATCATTCGTTCCAAAACGCTTATCCACCTTATAGTGATCCGTGATGGCATAACCGTGATAACTCTCATACGGCATATCGTTTTCGAGTACAGGATTGAGCCAAAGTGCCGTTACGCCAAGGTCTTTTACATAATCCAAGTGGTTCATCACGCCTTGCAAATCGCCGCCATGACGAAAATACATCTTCTGACGATTCACGCCTTGTTGACGCATATCGGCGTAAGTATCGTTGGTCATATCGCCATTCGAGAAGCGATCGGGCATGATGAGGTACATAAAATCCGAAGTATTCAAGCCTTGTGCTTTCACGATATTTTTATTGCGCGCCTTTAGTTCGTACTCAAGTGATTTGTAACCACTCGAACCTTTAAGTACAATATTAAACTTGCCAGGCTGCGTTTCTGGCGCAATATTGAGCGAAACAAACAAATAATTGGGATTTTCGACTCTATAAATTTGATTTATGGTCACGCCTGGATAATTAATATCCACGCTGCAATCTGAGATTTTAGTATCATAAATCGTCAATTCGAGTTCAGTGTCAGCCATGCCAATCCACCAAAAAGCAGGCTCAACGCGCTGTTTGGCAGTCCGTAAACCAACTGGATCTATTCGTTTGTAATCTGGAATTTTTACACCGTCAGGCTGACGTTGCTGAGGATCATCTTTGGGATCTACTTTTTTTGCAACAACCGTAGTCGTTGTCTTTGGCTTCAACAATTGACAAGAAGCAATCGTAAAAAGCAGGCAGATTGATAGTAGTGCTTGTTTCATAGTCTTATTTTCATTTTAAGATAAATCGTTAGGGGGAATAAAGATTTAACAAAATCTCTACAAAAGCAAATATACATTTTAATCACTTATTCACAAAAAAAACAATGCCTTTTCGTCTTTTTTAATAAATAAATTCTTTTTTCATTTTGAAAATAAAATACTTTATCAAACAAATAATTCGTAATTTGTTGATTATCAATTACTTGAAAATAATTAGAAATCAATATTCGTTTTGAAATAAAAATGTTTTTGAAATTATTGTGTTTAATAAAATGAACTTACCTTTGCAAAAATTATTTTAAATCTAAAATTGAAATTGTGTATTACGAGCTTTTTTTGAAACTCATAAAATTTGGAATCGTCGGCGTATCAGGATTGTGCGTCGATATGGGTTTGACTTATTTATTAAAAGAAAAATTAGGTGCCAATAAATATGTGTCAAGCAGCATCGGCTTCGCTTGCGCCTTGACCACTAATTTTATCCTCAATCGGATTTGGACATTCGGACTCATCGGCGGCGCAGATTTTTGGGTTCAATACCTAAAATTTTGGGGCGTTGGCATTGTCGGATTAGGCTTTACTAATTTGATACTATATATATGTACCGAGCGTTTGGACATCAAATTTTATACCTCAAAAATGATCGCCATCGTCATCGTTTTCTTCTGGAATTTT
>JAYUJV010000355.1:0-7087 GCA_043764975.1 Saprospirales bacterium | reverse complement strand
AGCCGTCAAAGCTAAATTTCCTAAACCAAATCCTCCTATCAAGTATGACATCAAAATAACGCCAAAAAATACAACGCTCGTCACTTTGAAACCACGACTGATTCGCGGCTCGTTTTCGTCGTAACCATGATCTTGCATAAAATCAACCGCAAAAACTGGATTCATAATATACGCCACCACCAATGATGCAACCAAAATCACAATCAATGTAGCTGGTAAAAAGAACATGAATTTTCCGAAAACGCCTTCCCAAAACAACAAAGGTATAAATGGTGCTAAGGTTGTAATTGTACCAGTCAAAACTGGAATAAATACTTCGCCTGCGCCTAATTTTGCTGCTTTGATAATCGGCATTTTATATTTTGTCTTCAATCGGTGCGTATTCTCTATGACCACAATCGCATCGTCCACCACAATTCCGAGTGCTAATAGCAAAGCAAACAATACAATCATGTTCAAGGTAAACTTGAAATGAAAGAAATCGCCTAACCAAGGCATTAATAAAAATGCTAAAAACGTAGATAATGGCACTGATAAGGCCACGAAAAACGCATTTGTTGCGCCCATAAAAAACATCAAAATCAACGTTACCAATGCAAAACCAATGATGATGGTGTTAATCAAATCATGCAACGTCACACGTGTATTCACACTTTGGTCGCCAGTAATGGTAACTTTCATGCCTTTTGGCAACATATTTACTTCTGCATCTTTACAGATTGCTTGTATGTTGTCACTCGCTTCTATCAAGTTTTCTCCACTTCGCTTGATGATATTCAACGTAATTACGTTTTTACCGTCCAATCGAGCATAAGATTCTTGTTCTTTATACGTATCTTTTATTTCAGCAATGTCTTTCAAATAAACGGTAGCACCAGTTCCACCTTTTATAACGATGTTGTTCAACTGATCTGCTGTTTTGAACTGGCCATTGACTTGGATTGTGCGTTTTACATTATCCATACTCACCGCACCGCCCGAAATCGTCATATTTTCATATTTCACAGCGTTTTCGATGTCCATAATCGAAACCGTTGCAGCAGCAGCTTTATACATATCCACGTTTACTTGTACCTCGCGATCGAGCGCGCCAACAACATCTACACGTGTAATTTGCTTCAAACCTTCGATTTGCTCCTTAATTTTGTCCGCATATTTTTTCAAACGATCGAGGTCATAATCGCCCGAAAGGTTTACATTCATAATCGGCACTTGTGTCAAATCGATTTCGATGACACTTGGCGCTTGCAAAAGATCTTTGGGCAAATCAGTTTTTGCTTTGTCCACCGCATCTTTTACTTTTTGCTTCGCATCAGCCGTATTGATGTCCGTATTGAACTCAATGCTCACAGAACTAAAATCTTGAATCGAGTTCGATGTCACTTTTTTAACACCTACAATCGATTTCACTTGTTTTTCTAATTGCTTAGAAACCAAATTTTCCATATCCTTCGGCGACGTACCAGGATAAATGGTATTGACCAATATCTGAGGAAAAACCACCTCAGGAAATTGCTCTTTCGGACGATTAATGAACGACAAACAACCTGTCACCGCCATAATCACCGTCAAAACATAAATACTCATCTTGTTGTCAATCGCCCAACTCGATGGTCCAAATTCTTTTATTTTATCTAACATAATTATATATTTTTTTTAATTAAAGACCTCCCTCAGTCCCTCCAAAGGAGGGAAGCACTAAAAAGTGGCCACTCGAGTTTGCAATTCCATACTCCTCCCCTTTGGGGAGGTTGGGTGGGGCTTTTGGCTTTTGAGGTCCTAATACTTCACCAAATCGCCATCATTCAAGTCTTGATAGCCAGTCATGATGAGCAATTCACCACCTTTCAGGCCAGAAACTACTTCGGCTTTGCCGTCGTAATTTTGACCAATCGTAACTGGTGCTTTTTTCACGACTTTCTTACCATTTTCATCAACAGCAATGAAAACGAAATCGCCGTTTGAGCTTTTTTGCACCATATTAATAGGTAGCATAACTGCTTTTGCTTTCTGATAATCTACGATTTTGACAATCGAAACCATATTTGGAATCACATCTTTATCGCCGCCAGCAATCGGAACTTCAATCTTAAATGAACGATTGATTGGGTTAATCGCCGAACCGATATATTTGATGCGTGCTTTCACGTTTTTATTAATATCCGGAAAATTCAACAACACTTCGTTGCCTTGGCGCACACGACCTGCAAAAGATTCTGCAACGTCGGCCTGAACTTTCAATCTCGAAAAATTAACTAATTTTGCTAAAGGAACGCCAGGTGCAGCTGCTCCGCCAACGCGCGCATACACTTCATCAATCACACCAGAAATCGCTGCACGAACTACGTTTGAACCGTTTTGCTCATTCATACTTTCCATGCGTTTTTCGAGCGATTCGACGCCATTTTTAGCAGATAAATACTGTATTTCTGTACCAATACCTTGATCCCAAAGATTTTTTTGCTTCTGATAAGCCGTTTTAGCAAAGTCCAATTGTTGTTGAACTTCGGCCATTCCTTTTTGCATCAAAGCGCCATCCAGGTAAGCGATTGCTTGACCTGCTTTCACGCGATCGCCGTTTGCAATCGTGATGCGCGTAATTGTTCCCATCCCTTTTGAAGTGATCATTTGCTCGTCATCTGCTTTCACAGCGCCTTGCAAATCAATAGAATGTGTAAACGAACCAACAGCAATTGGCTCTACGGTTACGTTTGATACTTTATTTTCACGAACAGTTGGATCAAGAGCAGCTACTTCTTTTTCAAGGGTAGTTATTTCGGTTTTTGAATTGGCAACCATATCTTTCAAAGTTGTCAATCTCGCTTTTTTTCCTTCCAAAGTTGTCAAATCTGGTCCGCCACCACAAGCTGAAAAAACAACGATGAACAGAGCCATTATCAAATTAATATTTTTCATTTTTAATTATTTAAATTATTATTTTTTTAATTATTTTAATTTTCTTAATTTCTTTAATTTCAAATTACAACCCTAATGCCTTTTTAATATCCATTTTGGCTTTCAACAAATCATATTGTGCTTGTGTTAGCGTTTGTTGTGTTTGAAACAAAGCAGTTTCGGCTTGAATGATTTCTATGCTCGAACCAATTCCTTCTTTATATTTGATTTTGGTTGTGTTGTATATTTTTTCAGCCAATTTAAGATTTTTTTGCTGTGTTTCGATGCGTTTTTGAGCATTTTTGTAAGCAATACGAGCTATTTCAACTTGAAGATTGACAACTCTTTCAAAATCTGATTTCTGGTTTTTGACCGTTTCAGAAGCAATGACAGCGCGTTGCATACCATATTTTCGGATGCCAAAATCATATAACGGAAACTTAGCATTTAGCCCTATTAATCCTTGAGGAATCCAAAAGCCTTCATTTTTCTTAAACGAATTGCCTTGAAAACCGTATTGAAAATTCATAAAGGCTGCAACTGTCGGTAAAGCAGATGCTTTATTGAGTTCTATAGTTAAATTTTGTAGATTTTGAGCCGACTCAATAACGTTATAATCCGCACGTTTTTTGAAGTTTACATCGCCCATCAAGGTCATTTCATCAACACTTTGAGTCAATTTTGATAAATCGTCGCTGACATCGAGCGCACTTGTAAGTGGCATACCCATCGCAAATTTTAAGGCTGACAATACGATTTCTTTCTGACGCAATAGGTTTTCACGCTCCGCTTTCACGTTTTCGAGCGACAAAGTCAAGCGTTCAACATCTAAGTTCTCAACAAAACCTTCTTTATTGATGGCTTTCGTTTCAAACAATAATTTTTCTAAACTCGAAATATTTTTATCAAACGTTTTTAAACCTTCATTCATAATCAATGTAGGTAGATAAGCATCTACAACTGCATTTTTGATTTCCATTTCTTTACCTGCCAATTGTTTAGCCGCCAAATCTCTAGCCATGGTTGCCGCTTTTTTGGCGACGTTGTAGCTGCCACTAAATAACAATTCGCTCGCCGTCACGACTGGTGTAATATTAAAAGTTTGCACAAAGCTAACTTTTAATGGCGCTCCCGCATTAGGATTCGCTGGAGGTGTACCAGGAATCAGATTGCCTTGACCATCTTTCACGCCGTATGCATTCAAGATACCAAATACCGCACGAGGTGTACCATCAGAAAACGAAGCTGGCAATACAACTTGAGGCTTCAAATAAAAGGCAGAAACCCCTAATTCTCCACTGATTTGTGGCAAAGCAGTTGCTCCATTTTCTTTGATTCTGGCTTCAGCATCATCAATGTTCAATTTTGAATTTTTGATGCTAAGGTTGTTGTTCAATGCATATTTCATAGCATCGTCGAGTGACATTTGGGTTTGGGCCAAAAGTGAATTTGATCCCAATACCAAAAGCAAAATAATGTTTTTGATTGTTTTCATAAAAATATATTATACTATTTATAAAGTTTTATAGAATATTGATTTTCAATTATTTGTAAGTAAACTTTTTTTATCTTTGAGTAACATTAATAAAATTTCTAAGCCTTTTGGTGTCGCAATTCCTCTGATGTGATACATCATTAAAGTTTCAAATACGATTGTCGCATTGAATTTTTGAGGTGGAAAAACATATAAATTTGTGATGGCATTCGATAAGCCGAGATATAATTTGGTTACGATTTCGACATCAAAATCATTACGAAAAAGTCCTTCATGCACACCGCGTTTGATATTATTCCGAATGTCACTTGAGATGTGTTCGTTGTTGAATTTTTCGATAGCCGCCCAAGATTCGCGATGGTATTTTTGGCAGTCATATATCAAGGTTGGTGTCAGTTCACTCAACATTTCGCTCACGTGTTTTGTGATTTGTAACAACTCATCAATGGCGTTTTTTGCATTTGCTTGAATAGCAGCCATGCTACACTTTTCGCCCTCCAAGTGCAAGAGCAAACAATCATTGATTAACTGATCTTTGGTCGGAAAATATTGGTATAAAGTTTTTTTTGAAATACCAAGTACTCGCGAGATGTCATCCATGCTCACGCTACGTAATCCGTATTTAAAAAATAATTCGAGGGCTTTTTGTAAAATATTTTCTTTCATTTTTTATTTTAAAAGTAAAACTACCAAATTTCGTTTGGTTATTTTACTTTATTAATTTTCGGTGCAAATATATAACATATTAACTATGGAAACTATAAAAGGTTTGAAAGTTTTCAAAGTTTTTTATGTTTTCAGACAAACTACTTCATTTCATCGACAAATATTTGTTTGCAAAAGATATTATTTATACATTTGAACAGAATTTTATTTAAAATGTTTTTATTTTGGTATCAATATGATATTGTTCCTAAATCTTACATTTAAAAATATTATATTATTCAATAATTAATATAATAAGTATAGTACCATTATTTATTCAAGATTAAACACTTAAAAAGTATGTTTATGTCAATTAAAAATAGTTTTATTTTTCTTTTTTTTGTTTTAGGTTTAGCTTTTTGGGCTTGCGACGAAACACCAAAACATTATCCAAAATCTGGTGCAAACGGCGATATTTCGCTTGGCGTTTCGATTTTCAAAAAAAACTGCGTAACTTGTCACGGCGTTAATGGAGCAATGGGTATGAACGGTGCGGCAAATTTGGCAATGTCTGAATTACCGCTCGATGAGCGTGTTTTGGTTATCACGAATGGTCGAAAAACAATGCAATCTTGGAAAGAAGTATTGACCGAAAGCGAAATAAAAGCTGTTGCAGAATACACTTTGAAATTGAAACAATAGTTCTTTTTTTGAATTAAAGAAATTAAAATAATTAAGGGAAGTCTAGAAAATTAAAGAAATTAAAATAATTAAGGAAATTAAAATAATATTTTTATAGAATACTTTAAATTTAATTCCTTTTTAGATAAAATAAAAATGGAAAAAAATAGTGCAATTTTGATTACAGGCGGCACAGGCTTATTGGGTTCATATCTGATAAAACACCTTCACAATCAAGGGTTTACGAATATAAAAGCTACCAAACGAGCGCAAAGCAATATGCAGCAAGTCAATGATTTGCCGCCCATCATTTGGCTCGAAGGCGATGTACTTGATGCTTATTTTCTGGAAGATGCGATGCAAGACATTGAGTATGTTTTTCATTGTGCGGCTATGGTCAGTTACAATCAAAAAGATGCGACTGAAATGTTGAAAATCAATGTAGAGGGCACTGCAAATGTCGTGGATGCGTGTCTGAATGCTGATGTAAAAAAGCTGGTACATGTGAGTTCTATTGCAGCGCTTGGTCGTGCAAAAAAAGACGCGATTTCGCAATTGGTGAGTGAAAAAAGTAAGTTTCAAGACAAAAAAACATACTCAAATTATGCTCTCAGCAAATACCTTGGCGAGCAAGAAGTTTGGCGCGGCAGCGCCGAAGGGCTCAATGTTGCCATTGTAAGTCCGAGTATTATTTTGGGCAGCGGACATTGGAATCAAAGTAGTTCGGCGCTTTTCAACACTGTTTGGCATGGACTAAAATACTACCCTATCGGCAGCACCGGCTTCGTAGATGTGCAAGATGTCGTGCTATTTATGAGTCTTTTGATGCAAAGCGACATCAGCGACGAACGTTATATTTTGAGTGCCGAAAACATGAGTTTGAAGGATTTTTTTACAAAAATCGCTTTATCTATTGGCAAAAATCCACCAAGCATCGAAATCAAACCTTGGCTCAATGGCCTCATTTGGCGACTAGAATGGCTACGCTGCAAATTCGGAAACCGTAAGCCAATGGTCACAAAAGAAACCGCTCAAACTTCTGCCGAAATCGTCGCTTTCGACAATCAAAAATCCACACAAGTGTTTGATTTTCAGTATGTTAGTATTCATGAATCGATAGTAAAAATTGGAAAAGATTTTAGGGAAAAAAGTTAGAGACCTCCCTAAATCCCTCCAAAGGAGGGGACTTACCATCGTAGTATAAAACTTTTGTAAAAATAGAATCTTTTACTTATGAAGATTACTATACCTAAATACTTAACCAATATAATATATGAAAAATATTGTAACTATCCAGCCCCACAAAAAAAGAGATTATGAGGAGAAGAAAAAAAAGAATAACTTTGCTATAAATATATGAGTGACAAAGAA
>JAYUJV010000354.1:0-2647 GCA_043764975.1 Saprospirales bacterium | reverse complement strand
TTTACAAAACACACTTTTGTATGAAGCGTTTTTTATTTATCGGTACTTTATTGGTTCTTTTGGTTGGGTGTAGAAAAGAATACACATACCAAATCAGCAGTTTGCCTATATTTGAGTTCAATAAAGTTGAGTTCTCGAACACAGCTGTAGTCGATACCGCTATGCATACTTTTTTTCAAGGTGTGATAAACGGCACTACAAGTACATTTGGTGAAAATGATACTGATTTTTCGCCCGAAGGCAATTTAGAACTTACCAACCAAGACAATGTAAAGCGTTTTCGATACATTTATAAATTCACGCCGAGTACGCAGCAGCAATATCAAGGTTTTCCTGAAATATATTTGCCTTCGTTTCTGACTGGCAACATTAGGCATTATGCAGATAGTTTGCAGGTTGGCGATGTCTATAATCTAAGCTCTCCGCTAGATATTTCTGACTACAATGGTGGTGCAGCGTTCAGTATAAAAGTGCCTTACAAACTTAAAAATAAAGCTGGAAACGAAAGCTACGAAACCCAGATTTTTTATAGCAATGCCGAAAAACAAGGGAAAAAATCGGGAATGAAAATTATTTCTAAAGAGTATAAAAAAATTGGTGTGGGCCGAAATGTCGTCGATATTTTATTGAGTATCAATGCCACTTTGGAAGATTCGCAATACAATGCGTTACAAGTAGAAAACGGTTTTTTTAAGATTAGAATACAACTTTTATGACTCACAATTGTTTTATATGATGTATTTTAAAAGCTATATATTTTGAAAATAATTCTTTTCGACGGCGTTTGCAATCTTTGCAATAGTTCTGTTCAATACATCATAGAACATGATGCCAATCATGTATTTCGTTTTGCTGCCTCGCAATCTGATATAGCGCAACAGTTAATCGCGACGCACCGGTTGCAAGCCGAAGACCTGAAATCCGTTATTTTTGTTGATGAACAAAAAATATACCTACGCTCAGATGCAGCGTTGCGCATCGCTTCGTATTTTGGTGGAGCATGGCCAATTTTCGCACGTATCGCCTTGTTCGTTCCTCGTTTTTTGCGCAATGGCGTATATAATATCGTAGCTGCCAATCGCTACCGATGGTTCGGCCAACAAAAAAGTTGTTGGATTCCGACACCCGAACTCAAGAGCCGATTTTTGAGTTAGAGTAATAATTGCTCTAAAAAAATCTGTTTTAATCCGTGTCTGCCGAAGGCATCTGCGCAATCTGCGTTAATATTACACAACGTTTGCAAGCGTGAATAAGGTAGAACTCTGATTTATCGGATGCAAGCAAACGCTGCCTACCTTTTCGTTACAAATCCAAGATACCGAGCATCAATTTTTCTAATTTTTTGCGTATTTCATCGTTTCCACAAGTATAATTATTGACAATAATAGAAAAACTCACTTGCTGCCCTTTGAGCGTAGTGGTATAGCCAGTATAACTCCTGACGCGCGTCATGCTACCGCTTTTGGCTCTGATTCGCCCAACGCCTTTCGTGTTTTTGAACATATTTTTGATAGTTCCTGTTTCGCCGGCTCTCGGAAAGCTATCAAAATAAGCTGCCGAAAAACTGTTGTCAACGGCCGACATTCGTAAAACAGAAGCCAATTGTCGCGCCGAAACGGCATCTCGTGCCGATAGTCCGCTACCGTCTTCCATAAAAAAACCGTCCATATCCACACCACGTCCTTTCCAGAAATTAGTAATATATTCAGTGCCTTTTTCAGCTTCGCCAACGCCAGTCGTTTGTTGAGCAATGGTGCGCAACATCGCCTCGCAATACAAGTTTATGCTCTCGTGATTGGCGCGCTTCACGATGGTTTTTAGTGGTGGCGATAAGTATAAGGCAAACGTTTTTCGCTCTCCATTTATCAATTTTGGCAAACTTTGAATCGACAAAGGCGCTTTTTTTGTCGAAATATTAAAATCATTTTTTAATACACCATTCAGCTGAAAAGCGGAGAATAAAGGTGGATCTGGTATCGAACCTTTTACTTTATAAATCCCTGTACCGATAGGAATTGTGCCTGTTATGTAAGCCTCATCTGAATATGGCGCGGCATAAACGATGGTATTGTTGCCAGTGCCAGGCGCACCTGCAGTGACTTGATTTTCAATTAAAAAATTAGGAATCGTAGGAATTGTGTTGATTAACCTAGTCGTTTGTCCTAGATTTGGGCTTTGCTGCAACTGGATTGTATAAATATTTTCGCCGATATTGAGGCCGAATGCACCTGCACCATAATAGTTGCCGATGTCGTCCCATTGCCAAGTTGGGCCGATGGGGTCGCTTGCGCTAAAAAAACTTGCATCGCCAATCACACGACCTTCTATGGTGCAAATGCCAAGTTTATCTACCTCTTGACCAAGCCGTTTGAAGACTTCGTCCATGTTCGATACTTCTTCCATATATGGCGAGCCGAATGTCGGATCGCCGTAACCTTTGATGTAAATATTGCCAGCCAAAGCACCACTTTTTTTATTGAGCGTGCCATCGTATTGTAATTCGGTGTGATAAGTATATTCGGGTCCGAGCGTTGCCAATGCAACAGCGGTAGTGACCACTTTCATACTCGATGCTGGCGTAAGGCTCAAATCTGGATTGTATGTCGCCAACGTCGCGCCTGTATTTACATCAATGACCGCAAAGCTG
>JAYUJV010000353.1:0-2648 GCA_043764975.1 Saprospirales bacterium | reverse complement strand
AGAACCAAACATAGAGTCCTTAGAAAATCCGATTTCAGTAACAAAACTCGTAAAAATGAATAGAAAAATTTAACATATTCCCTTTTTCAAACAAGTATGCAAATACTTCTAAGGGCTTTGCTATATTTTTTTTCTTCCAAAGTCTAAGTGTATTAGTGGCTAAAAATATCTCGTATAGTATTTTTTAGCCACGAATGCACAAATAAACATACTAAACTCGAATCAGATTTTATCGAATATTTTTATAAATAAAAAACACTAATCGTAGTGTAAAACCTTATGCACTCCAGTATAGTAAAACGTCGTCGAGGTTTCGAACCTCGACGACGTTACAATCGTGAAACTATGTTGTAGCTTTATAAAAAACCGCACCAAAAGCGTAAGCCAAAACGTCATAGAAATCCGACGTATATCTGCTCGAAAAATGTGGCAATATGGCTTCAAAAACTAGACTTACGTAAACAAAAAGAAAGGCAATTTGAACGTCATTGATTTCAAAATCCTTATTTTTTGAATAAATTTGAATCGAAGTTTTTAGAAAAAAAAGCAAAACTGGTAAGCAAAGTAAATCAGCCAAATACGCGCTAATCCATTGATATTCAGGTAGATGGTTGAACTTGTAATATAGATGAATCGCATAAATGCAAGTCAAAACAATCATAAATATAGTTTGATTTTTCATATCAACCTGGCGTTAAGGCCACAATCGCAATCATAGCGGTTGCGAATAAAAAAAACAAAATACCAATGCCTTGAAAAACCATATACAAACGTTGTTTCCAGACAATTGGCGAGTTTTTTAAATCCAAAAAAAATAAATCTATCTTATCTTTTGGCCGATTTTTACGCGCTGTTGCTTTTTCAAAATCTGCTTGTTCACGCTGAATTTTAAAGTTCAGTAATTGATTACAATTGCTGCAATAATCCTTACCTTCGTTCCAAGTTTGACAATTCGGACATTTTATAGTTGCTGGCATATATGTGACTTTAGAAAAACCTAACAAAGACCTCCCCAACCCTCCAAAGGAGGGCGTACAATCGAAGAGTATGACCTCCCCAACCCTCCAAAGGAGGGCGTACTAATGTAGAGACATATTTGATTGATAGAATATAATTTTCATTGCAAAATTAAGAAAAAAATACGATTTAGGATTTAAAATTATCAAATAAATTAGTTTCGATAATATTGTTTTAAACAATTTAACAACTTAACAAAAAACAACTACACAACTTAACAACTCAACAATCTTTAAATTCTATTACAATGCGCACCTTAATACACAATATACATACGCTCGTGCAAGTCGAAACTACGGCTCGAAAAGTAATCAAAGGGCTTGATATGAAGCAACTTTCGTGCATCGAAAATGCTTATTTATTACTCGAAAACGATCGAATATTAGCGTTTGGTAAAGCTAATGTTAGGTTGCCAAAAGCAGATAAATTGATTGATGCAAAAGGTGGTATGGTGTTTCCGAGTTGGTGCGATAGCCATACGCATTTGGTGTTTGCAGCGAGTCGCGAAAACGAATTTGTAGATCGTATCAATGGACTTTCGTATCAAGAAATTGCTGAAAAAGGCGGCGGGATTCTCAATTCTGCCAAGCGATTGCAAGCGACAGAAGAAGAAATGTTGTTCCAAAATGCGCTCAAACGCTTGCATGAAGTTATCAAAACTGGCACTGGATTAATCGAAATCAAGAGCGGTTACGGTCTTACGGTTGAGGCGGAGTTGAAAATGTTACGCGTCATAAAACGATTAAAATCGGTATCGCCGATTCCGATAAAAGCAACGTTTTTGGGCGCACACGCGTTCCCGATGGAGTATAAAACAGACAAGAGACAAGCGTATATCTCGTTGATTATCAACGAAATGTTACCGATTATTGCTGCCGAAGGTTTGGCTGATTATATAGATGTGTTTTGTGAAAAAAACTTTTTTCAAGTAGATGAAATGCTCCAAATCCTTGAAGCTGGGGCGCGTTATGGCTTGAAACCAAAAGTTCATGTGAATCAATTTTATTGCATGGGCGGCATCGCCGCCGCTATCAGCAAAGGCGCAATTTCGGTCGATCACCTCGAAGTGGTGGACGATTCGGACATTGCCGCTTTGCAGCAAAGCGATACAATTGCAACCTTGTTGCCCTCTGCTCCTTTTTTCTTAAACGATCATTATCCACCAGCTCGAAAACTACTCGATGCCAATATCGCGGTGGCGCTTGCGAGCGACTACAATCCTGGCACAACGCCATCGGGACGTATGTCGTTTGTGGTTTCGTTGGCGTGTATAAACATGAAAATGACACCCGAAGAAGCCATCAACGCCGCAACCTTAAACGGCGCAGCCGCCTTACAGATGAGCGACGATTATGGTAGTATCGCGGTAGGCAAAAAAGCAAATTTATTCATCACTTCACCAATCCCGTCCATCGCCTTTTTGCCCTATTCATTCGGCAATGATTTGGTGGAGACGGTAATTTTGAATGGGGTGGTTTGGGAATAATTGGGCGTTTAAAAATAATTATTCTGTATTGCATAAGGTTTTACAATACGATTCGTGTTTTTTATTTATAAAAATATTAGATAAAATCTGACTCGAATTTAGTATTTTTATTCGTGTATTCGTGGCTAAAAAATATCTCGTATAG
>JAYUJV010000352.1:0-7098 GCA_043764975.1 Saprospirales bacterium | reverse complement strand
AGCTGCCACTTAGATTAATACCTTTCATTAGTCCTTGTAGTTCAAGAACAAATTCATCTCGTTTAAACTCATACTGCTCTGCCATAAATACATTTCCCGAATGATTGCGGTGCATATCAATCATAGTATCTACCTTTCTAATCTGTTCGATTAAATCAATTATTCGAGCAGTTTTATCATCAATAATAAGATCGCTTGCCTTATTCATACTTTCCCATTTTTATTTGAATAATTCCTTTGTCAAATTGCTTTCCAAACCTATTTACTTTTGTTTTACCAAACTGGTGTAGCCAATAAAGCTTATCAGAGTGATAAAAAATGTAATTCTCATGACTTTCTTTGTACTTAACAACAAGATAAATATCAAGAGACAATGTTTTCAATAGTGTTTTTGCCGTAAAATTTTCTTTTAGAGCTACTATATTTTGCTCATAAATATCATTATCAATAAAAATTACAGCATCTAAATCATTAGGATTAGTTTTATTTGTAGAAAAACTCCCATCAATCCAAATTATAAAATTAGACGTAATTTCTTTCAAACGATTAATGTAGTTCATAAAATTATTGAAAATTTCTTTCCTTGTAACGTGTAAATAATAACTTGGTAAAGTGTTCAAGTAAAGGCAATGTAAGCATAAGTATCAGTCTAAGTGACTTTATGTGACCTTTTTTATGTGCTTTATGTGTTAGAAAAATTTAACACATAAGATACATAAGGTGTTTTCACATAAGGACACATAAGCAATTATAACATAGGCTTATGTAACCTCATGTGACCTTCTTATGTGCCTTATGTGTTAGAAAATAACACATTTTTTTAACACATAAATACTACACTAACTTTACCAACTTATTATTTACACGTTACTATCTATTAATTAAAAAAATGGCCAATTACATTAGAATTTTAGAACATGTAGAGGTTTATGCAAACCATACAGAAGATAGTTTTACCTCAAAAACATTAAAAAAGAATGAAATAGTTGAGTATAATCGAGAAAAAAGAAGAAATAAAATCAATTGGATAGAATTTTACTCAGAAGATGGTCAAGTTGCCTATTTAAAAAAAGATAAATCTAAAATATTCATCTGTGAGGCGTTGGAAGTTAATGATACTGAAATTCAAGGTTTTAGATTTACATCAAAAACAGCTCAAAATTATACTTTTGCTGAAGTGTTTACGCCTATCCAAGAAGATGAAAGAAATGAAATATTAAAGCAACATGACGGGAATATTGGCATTGTAGAAATGAAAAGAATTACATCCGATGAAGTAGAAATAACTGAAAAAATTGACTTTAAATACGACAAGACTAAAGTGGATTTAAAGATGTTGAACCTATATAAGGAATACGATCTTTTGATGATTGACCCCAATTACAAGACCAAAAACTCGATCATGGAAATCAATGTCGAAAATGAAAATTATTTTGTGCTAACCAACTCATCATTTTCGGATCCAAAAAATAAATGGCTTTTATCTATCGCTATTTTTGCGTCATTCGCTACATTAATGGGAATAATTATAACAATTTGTGAAAAAACTGGTTGGCTAGTTATTTCTGGATTAATGCTTATCCCAATGATGATTGTAGTCACCATTGTATCTTTTATTCTGGTTATTATTTCAGAAACTTTAAAGTCTATTTTTAGTCAAATAAGAAAAAGATTTTGATGATAAAAGATTTCCACTTGTATGGTTTTTGTAACTTTCAAGACATCAAAAAACAAATCAAATCATTGATTACCAATAACTTATAATCACAAAATATTAATAATTATCTTTATCAAAACCTAAACCAATACATGAATCAAAGACTTGCACATATAACAATCGTTGTGGACGATTATGACAAAGCGATAGAATTTTATACCCAAAAATTGCATTTCGATTTGACGGAAGATACCGCTTTGCCAGACGGCAAAAGATGGGTGTTGGTGACGCCGAAAGGTGCAAAAGAGTGTTCGTTGCTATTGGCGAAAGCCGATAATGAAGCGCAAAAGAATAGCATCGGTAATCAAACTGGCGGTCGCGTTTTTCTATTTTTATATACCGACAATTTTGAACGCGATTATCAAAATTTGCTTGAACACAATATAAAAATAGTCAGAGCGCCAAGTACCGAATCTTTCGGAACAGTGGTCGTTTTTGAAGATATTTTTGGCAATTTATGGGATTTGATTGAGCCTGTGATTAGATAAATTAAATTTGAATATCAATTCAATTATTTTATGATTTTTACCCCTTTATTTTCCTAAAATACAAAATACCCCATCCAATCAGAAAAATAAAAAAGTATTGAAAAAAACTTATCAAAAAGTAGAAAAATCGTACCTTTGTGTATGCAAGAAAAAATTATCATTCTCGACTTTGGTTCTCAATATACACAGCTCATTGCACGTCGTGTGCGAGAGCTAAACATCTATTCTGAGATTGTTCCGTACAACAAAATGCCGAATCTCGACGATTCGGTAAAAGCCGTAATCTTATCTGGCAGTCCATTTTCTGTGAAACAAAATGACGCTTTGCAGATTGATTTAAACGCAATTTTGGGTAAAAAACCTGTGTTGGCCGTTTGTTATGGCGCGCAATACATCGCCAATGCACTTGGAGGCAAAGTAGAACGCTCCGAAAAACGCGAATACGGCAAAGCCTCTTTGAGTAAAATTTTCAAACGCGATGCGTTGCTAAAAGGCATCAAAAAAGACAGCCAAGTATGGATGTCGCATGGCGATACCATCATGGCGTTGCCCGAAGGTTTTGAACTATTGGCTGGCACCGAAAGCATAGACGTAGCGGCTTATAAATCCCAAAAAGGAACGTTCGCCGAGCCCGTATATGCCATACAGTTTCACCCCGAAGTGACACATAGTTTGCAAGGCTCTACCTTACTCAGCAACTTTTTGATGAACATAGCAGGTTGCACAGGCGACTGGACACCCGATTCGTTTATAGATCAGACAATCAACGACTTACGTCAAAAAATTGGCGACGAAAAAGTACTCATGGCCTTGAGTGGCGGCGTGGATAGTAGCGTTGGTTCTATGTTGTTACATCGTGCCATAGGAGAAAATCTAGTTTGCTTTTTTGTCGATAACGGCTTGTTGCGTAAAAACGAATACCAAGAAGTACTCGATTCATATAAAGGTATGGGGCTGAATGTGATTGGCGTGAATGCCAAGGCGCATTTTTATAGCGAACTCGCTGGCAAAACCGATCCCGAAGCCAAACGAAAAGCCATCGGTAAATCATTCATTGATGTTTTTGAGGCTGAGGCCAAAAAACTTGACGGCATAAAATGGCTCGGACAAGGCACCATTTATCCCGATGTGATTGAGTCTATATCGGTACATGGGCCAAGTGTAACCATCAAATCACACCACAACGTAGGCGGTTTGCCCGATAAATTGGCGCTCAAAATCATAGAACCATTACGTGCTTTGTTCAAAGACGAAGTCCGTCGCGTGGGTCGCGCTATGGGTTTATCACAAACGCTGTTGGGACGTCATCCGTTTCCTGGTCCAGGTTTGGGCATCAGGATATTGGGCGAAGTAACAGCCGAAAAAGTAGCGATTTTGCAAGAAGCAGATGCGATTTATATCAATTTATTGAAATCTCAAGGACTTTATGACGAAGTCTGGCAAGCTGGCGCGATTTTGTTACCAGTACAATCGGTCGGCGTCATGGGCGACGAGCGTACTTATGAGCAAGCATTGGCCCTACGCGCCGTTTCCTCAACCGACGGCATGACCGCCGAATGGAGCCGTTTGCCCTACGATTTTTTGGCTCAAGTCAGTTCTGAAATCATCAACCAAGTGCGCGGCATCAATCGTGTAGTATATGACATCAGCACCAAACCGCCTGCAACTATAGAATGGGAATAGGTTTTGTCGGTTATTGTCAGTTTGTCTTTTTTTGTCGGTTAGTCAGTTAGTCCTTTTTTGTCGATTAGTCGGTTAGTCGGTTAGTCTTTTTTGTCGGTTAGTTATTGACATTAAAATAAACTGATTTTGTCAAAACAATTATAAATTAAATTTAAACTTTTAAAGCTCGATTTTCGTTTTAAATTCTAATCAATTTCGCTAAAATTACAACTTTCGATTTTCGACTCTCGATTTAAAATAAATATAAAAAATGGAACAATACGGTAAAATTTTAACCATCGCGATGCCAATATTTTTTGCATTGGCGATTTTGGAAGCGTTATATGGAAAAATTCGCGGACAACAAACCACCCGTAATATGGACATGATTGCGAGCATGAGTTCGGGTTTGACCATGGTCGTAAAAGACGTGCTACATATAAGTGTAACACTCTTGTCTTATGGTTGGTTGCTCAGAAACTTGGCGATGTATCAGATCCAAGGTTCAATTTTGACCTTTGTGGTTACGTTTATTATACTCGATTTTCAAGGATATTGGACGCATCGTTGGGCGCACAAAATCAATTTTTTCTGGAACAAACACGCCATTCACCACAGTTCAGAGGACTTCAACTTGGCTTGTGCGTTGCGTCAGTCGGTTTCTAATTTCGTAAATGTATTTACATTTTTCTTGATTCCAGCTGCAATATTGGGTGTTCCCGAAAAAGTGATTCAGACCATAACGCCTTTACATTTATTTGCACAGTTTTGGTATCATACGCGCCATATCAACAAAATGGGTTTTCTGGAAAATATACTCGTCACGCCATCGCACCACCGCGTGCATCATGCTATGAATGCTGAATATAGAGACAAAAATTTCTCTCAAATTTTTATTATTTGGGACAAATTCTTTGGAACGTATCAGGTAGAATTGGCCGAAGTGCCACCAGTTTATGGCATTACAAGACCAGCTTTGACATGGAATCCCTTGAAAATAAATTTTCAACACATGATATTAATGATTTCAGACGCATGGCGAACTGAAAATTGGAAAGATAAATTGACGATTTGGTTTCAACCAACAGGCTGGCGACCAGCTGATGTCATTACAAAATACCCTATTTTGAAAGTAGATAATGCAGCTGAATATGAACAATACGATACTCAAAACTCTAAAGCTGAGATTGTTTTTGCTTGGTTTCAAATCTTGATTTTGTTTATCTTAATTTTCTATTTTTTCGGCAATTTGGGCAGAATCGGCTTTCCTAGCATTTTTTATTATGGTATTTATGCCTTTATGTGCATCTACGCTTATACCGAAACAATGGATAAAAATCGGAACTCAATTTATTACGAACTCATCAAAAATGCTTATGGTTTGGGCATTATTTATTTCACAAATGATTGGTTTGGCATGAATCAAGTTTTTGGATATGCGAGCAAATTATTATCCATTTACTTTGTTTTTTCAACCCTCGTAACCGCTTATTTTGCGGTTTATACATTCGATAAAAAAGAGAATTTTGATAATGTATTAGTTCAAAACTAGTAATATATTCCGAGAATATAGCTTAGTTTGAAAACGCAGATTTGTCAGATGCCTTCGGCAAACACGGATTAAAACAGATTTCAAACATGATTAATAGTTTTTAAATTTAGATATTTATACCAAAATGCGTTTGATTTTACCCTTTTATTAAAAAAAGCAAATCTTACTTATTTTTAACACGAATTTCACTCTAATTAACGAACGGCGAAGCCATCAACGAAGTTAATTACACGAATCGTAGATAAATAATTTCACTAATTTTGAAACTTACGTTTCAATACCTGATGGCAAAAAAAATAATAAAAAGGGTAAAACGTTATACAATACAGTATAATTTCATAGAAAAGCCTTTGCAAACATTATGTTTTGCAAAGGCTTTTTTATATGTTAAAATTGAAAAAATATCTTTCAATATACATAAGCTGCTACGTTGGCAACTCCCTCCTTTGGAGGGTTGGGGAGGTCTTTGTTTCTAAAACTTAGGACACAAAATCGTTTCGCTATCAAAATTACCCAAATAACCCAACGAAATCTCGAATGCGCCTTGCGCGCGATTGTATTGAGGAATCGATTTTAGATTCAAATCGTAACTCATGCCGAGTAGAAAATTATTAAGTTCTAAGCCACACATCAACACGCCGTCAGTTACTTCAAAAGGCTTATCAACGTTTTTTGTCGGACGAATCCAACCGCCTAAATGCAGTGCAGTACCAGTATTTTCGCCTAATTTTACACGAAAATTTGTACCGACATTGAGTTGCGCTTGAGTGCCTTGTATGGCAAACAAAACGCGTGGAGAAATCGTAACACGCTCATTTATAGGTAATTGTGCGCTCATCTGAACCGAATATTTACGTTTCAAAAAACTCTTTTGTTTATCCGCATCATAAAAACTAATATTAGGTTGAGTGATATGGTGTATTGCAGCGCCTACAAAAAACAACGTTTTTCTACTTGGTGCAAAAGTATAATTCACGCCAGTACTCAAATCACCGTAAGAAGTCGTGTTGGTTGGCAACTGATCTAATGTACCGTAAGTGTAACCACCGCTGCCGTTCCATTCGTCAGGCAAATTGAAATTTTCATAATTCACGCCACGTTGCGCCAAACCACCTTGCAAACCGAGCGTCAAAAACTGATTGTTTTCATCATTCAATGACTTTATATACGCCCCCGAAATCATGATTTGCGTTTGATTGCTGTCATAAATCTTAGATCTGTCGTTGGCAACCAACAAACCAACCGCCACCACATCTTGCGATTTTGAATGGTTATCGAGTTCAAAACGAAAATCAGTCGAAGCTGCAAAAGTCTGATAAGGACTCGTTTGAGGACTTCTCCACTGGTCGCGATAAATGGTCGAAACTCGATATTTGCCATCAAAAGCGCCAGTCAAAGCTGGATTTAAAGTCAAAGGTGCTGCATAAAATTGTGTAAAATGATAGTCTTGAGCTTGTATAGCCAAACTTGAAAAAACTACAAAAAATGCAGCTATAAAATATTTCATATACATAAACGTTTGATTTTTATCTAATTTTCTAATACTTTTGCAAAAGTAAAGATTCTATTCCAAACTTACTTATTAAAAAACGGTTAATCTGTTAATTTAGTATATTTGGCAAAATTTTAGCATTTGATAATCAAGTAAATTTTCAACTTTAAATTCGCCTCTACGTTTT
>JAYUJV010000351.1:0-2653 GCA_043764975.1 Saprospirales bacterium | reverse complement strand
TCGCTGTAAGGTTGGCAAAAACCATACGTAGCGGCATTGGCATTGAGCCAATCGTATATTTTTTTACCTTGCCCATTCTTAAAATAATCATTTGAAAGGTAATTCAAGTCCATATCTGTTCCCCAATGGTGGCGAGAAGTGCTTGGCATAGAACTAAATTCAAGTATTTTTAAGGCACGTGCAGCTAAGTCTTTCGGAAATACTTTTGCAGCATTACGCCCATCTTCTATCCGTTGTTTGCCAGTCCATTTGTTTTCCCAAATACGTTTTTGATACTCAAAATTCCGAGTACCCGAAAGGATTTGTAGTGCTACTTTGTCTTTTTTGGCGGCAGCTGCCATTTGTAAAAATGCAGTATATGTTTCTTTTCTGAGCCAGATTTCTTTTTTTTCGGAGCAATATGCAGCATTTACAAGCACAAAATCTTTATGTTCCGAAGGGTCGAATTTACCCATAATATAGTTTAGCGAAAAAGTATCTGGTACTATATCGGGCATTGTTTTCTTTTTTTCAACAACCGCTTTGGCGGCTACTGCAGCATCTTTATTGGCTTTCGTATCGCCATTCATGGTGCATCGAATCAAGAATAGAAATCCGACCAAAATTGTGATTCCGTATTTCATATTTATAAAGGAGGAAAAATTTTTTAATAAAAGGAAAACAAAAAATGCTAAGTATTTAGACAGAATCAATCGTATTTCAAAAATCTTATAAAGCCTTGATTGACATAAATGACTAACCGACATAACCGACTAACTGACAATTTTGACTGAATACCTAATACTCAAAAACCAAACGCTGACAAGGATAACCAAATAAGCATTTTTCTTTTATCAAAGTGGCGATTTTAGCTGGTACCATGGCTTCCCAACCTTCGGTATCTGCTTGTAGCATTTGTAATACTTTTTTAGAATATATATTCAAAATATCATTTCTAAAACCTTGAATATCAACGATATGGCGACTGTCAATTAGGTGTTGATATAAGAATTTGATGGCATCTGGTAGCGGTAAATTTGCTGCGGATAGCAACTCATCACTGTCTTCATGCTGACATGGATAGACATAAAATCGTACGTTTTTGATAAATAACTCACCGAAAGCAGTCAGTAAACTGCCGTCCATGTTTTTATAATATTTATTGGTCAATAACTCCAATAGTGGATTCACGCCAATGACCATACCAAGTTTTTGTACCTTGAAATCTTCTAAATATGCAATCAACTTTTGATGTTGCTCGCAATTCGTAATCATGACGGTTTGTCCCATAGCGCATAGCGTTTCGGCGCGATCCAGAAAGTCGCGATCCGAAAGATCGCCATCAGCTTTTAGGTTATCGAGCGTGATTTCGCAAAGCATACTTGTTTTGCTCGCATCTATGTCAGGTTCGTTCCGAAATTGCTCAAAACTTGTCCTTATCATATCTTGATTCACGAGCGTCATTGGTCTGAAACTTCCGCGCACCACGAGTACATTTTTACGATACAAAAACTCTGAACCGTGCAACGCTCTACCATCAGGGCCGAATATTGCCACATCAGTCATGTTGTGTTCCACGAGTTTTAGGCAAAGTAAACGGTTATCGACTTGCTCAAAATCGGGGCCTGAAATCCGAATCATGTCTATCGCCACACGACCGCGGAGATTGTCCATGAGTGCTAGCAACAAATCATCTGGATTTTTGTGGTAACGAAAACAAGCATGAATCATGTTCACGCCAAGTATGCCGATGGCTTGCTGTTGCAAGCGATTGTCGTTGTCGAGGAGTTTGGCGTGCAACACAATATCATTGGGTGTGCCGTCGGGTTTGAGCTGAAAACGAAGACCAAGCCAGCCGTCACCTTTTATGGTGCGGTTGAAATTGAGCGCAGCCACGGTATCTGCAAAAACAAAAAAATTGGTATCGGGGCGTAATTTTTTTAAGCGATGCTCCATCAATTCATACTCATGGTCGAGCATCTTGTATAGGCGGTTTTCGCAGACATATCGACCACTTGTTTCTGGCCCATAAATCTCATCGGAATAAACTTTGTCGTAGGCGGACATCGTTTTGGCGATTGTGCCAGCGGCGGCACCTGCCTGAAAAAAGTATCTCGCAACCTCTTGTCCTGCCCCAATTTCGGCAAATGTACCATATATCTTAGCATCAAGATTAATCTCCAATGCTTTTTGTTCGGGCTCTTGCGATGCTAAACGAGGCATGATATTTTTATTTATTAAAAACTAAATAAACGTTTTTTGAATCAAAAAAGTTACTTTTTTATTCGCTTTGAATAAAAGTAAAATTTATGAACGAAAGCGCAAAAATACAGTTTTCTGTTCTAAGTCTGTTTGTTAAGCATTAAAAATGAGGTAAATTAATCTTTTTTAAAATTATTTTAATCAAAAAAGCCTAAAACGTGTCAAAAATACTTCATTTTTAAATGAAGTCAAGTTTAAATTTTCCATAAATGCTCAAAAAAACGTACTTTTGCACTTCAATTTAAAAACAATGTTTCCAGAATACGATGTGATAGTAGTCGGTGCAGGTCATGCAGGTTGTGAAGCCGCAGTTGCTGCCGCCAACTTAGGGAGTAAGGTGCTTTTGGTCACCATGAATATGCAAATGATTGCACAAATGTCTTGTAATCCAGCTATGGGTGGTGTTGCAAAA
>JAYUJV010000350.1:0-2658 GCA_043764975.1 Saprospirales bacterium | reverse complement strand
TGGTTACTTATTCGGCTACAAAATTCATAGATGGACAAGGTCGCGCCATTGGCGGAGCGATAGTTGGCAACAAGGATTTGATAAAAGAAATTCGATTTTTTGCACGACATACAGGGCCATCTATGTCGCCATTCAATGCTTGGGTGTTGTCTAAAAGTTTAGAAACCTTGGCTGTTCGCATGGACAGACATTGTCAAAATGCGTTGATTTTAGCGGAAAAACTAAGCCAACACAAAGCCTTAAATTGGGTAAAATATCCATTTTTGCCGAATCATCCACAATACGAAATTGCAAAAAAACAGATGACACAAGGCGGCGGCATCGTTACGTTTGACCTAAAAGGCGGTTTAGAAAAAGGCATTTCGTTCATCAATGCGCTCAAGATGATTTCTGTCACTGCCAACCTCGGCGATACGCGGAGCATCGCTACGCACCCAGCCTCGACCACGCACTCAAAACTGAGCGACGACGAACGTTCGGCAGTTGGCATCACGAAAGGTACAATCCGAATTTCGGTCGGCCTCGAACATCCCGACGATATTTTGAACGATATTTTGCAAGCGATAGGGTAGTGATTTATTTAAATAAAAAAGGACGTAATATATTGTTTTTCAATATATTATGTCCTTTTTTATTGTTTCAACTATTTAAATTTTACGACAAGTATTCTATACGTTGTTATCGTTTCTTTAATGTCATAATCGGCATTTGAAGTTCGGTCTGTTAGTGTAATATCTAACTCATCCGAACCTAAAAAATCTTGTTTGGGCGTGTAAGTGTAAGTTGTTTTTCCATTCGCGAGCGTTTGAATTACGCTTTTATCCGAATTTTTAGTTGCCTAGTTACAACCTGCGTTTGTTGCTTTGTAGGTAAATCAACCGTGATGGGTTCGTTTATGATTGTTCCGATATTGATAAGTGCTTTCGTTGTTACCTTTTTAGGTTCTGTAACACAGGCATTAAAAGACAAGGAAAGACTCAATAAAATAGCTGAATAAAGGAATGTTTTTTTCATTTTTGAGTATTTTTAATTTTAAAAATATTTTATTTAGTAACCGTAATTTTTATGATATGAATAGTAATATTTCCATTTGGGCCAAATCCATTCGATCCACGATTGGTTGAAATTTGAACTTCATCGTCGCCTTCAAAATTCTTTGATGGCGTGTAAGTGTATATCCTATGACCATCGGGCAGCACAAAGAATGAACTCACCAAAAAGTGACTGGCTTGTTTCTTGATGCTCGCGCCTTCTTCATCGCCGAAAGATCCGAAGTCAAATACCAACGGTTCATTTATTTTTAGGTTATGCGTAGTGGTCACGTATTGATCTTTGTTACAAGATTGAAGTAACGCAAATGCCAATAAAAGCATTAGATAAAGATGTGTTTTTTTCATTTTTGAGTATTTTTATTTTGTAATTGTTATTTTTATGGTGTAAATCGTGATTGTAGCGCCATTGCCGAATCCATCATTTCCAGTATTGGTTTTGATTTGAAGTTCATCATCGCCTACGTAATCTTTGATAGGTAAATATGTGTAAATACTATTGTAATCGGCTTTTCTAACTATTTCACTTGTTGCAAAATGAGTTGCTTGTTTTGAAATATAAACACTTTCTTCATCTCCAAAACTGCCCCAATTGATTTCAACAGCTTGATTTATTTTGATTTCATAGTTTCTTGTTTCTTTAACTTCTGCTTTTTTAGCCGTTTTGTTA
This sequence comes from Saprospirales bacterium, assembly GCA_043764975.1. Taxonomy (GTDB): domain Bacteria; phylum Bacteroidota; class Bacteroidia; order Chitinophagales; family Saprospiraceae; genus JAYUJV01. The sequence continues at coordinate 939 of JAYUJV010000350.1, read as the reverse complement.
CAAGATTGAAATAACGTAAATGCTAGAAAAATGTATATGAATAGATGGATTTTTTTTTTCATTTTTTGAGTGTTTTAAAGGCAAAAATCTAATTTTAAAACGTTTTATTGAATCGTAAAGTATTGATTATCAGTTTTTAACTTTTTTTAATAATCAAAAGCTGTTTATAATCTAATCCATATAAGAACAGATAAAGTTATATTTGACTTTGAATTAACCTTGTTTTATTTTGCCAATAAATTCAATTGCTTAAACGCATTAAAAACGGCTTGGTGCATTATCGTTGCATGATTTTCTTGCGGCAAATAATCGAAAATGACTTGTAATTGCTTGTTTTTTGCATTTTTTAGCTTGTCAGCCAACACATTAGCATCAACTTCCATCACGTGGGGAATTTTAGTTGGTGCAAGACCTTCTTTGCCTACACCAATATAAATATTGGTTTTTTGATTCGTTTTTTTATCTAAAATATCCAAATTTTGATTCAACATCGCCGCATTGTCCCACCACAAACTCGGACTCACGATGATGTATTGAGTAAACAAATTCGGTTTTTTGAACAAAATCTCAGTTGCTAACAAGCCGCCCAACGATTCGCCGATAATGGTTTTTGATACATTCGTTTTATATTTTTTATCAATAAAAGGCTGCAATTCGGTTTCTAAAAAACCGATAAATTTGTCCGAATGTCCAGTAGTCGGAAATTTCTTGCGCTCATCTTCGATTGAACTTGGCGTCGTAAAATCCCTCCTTCTATCCACGGTTGCAATACCGACTACGATTGATTTTGGACATTGATTGACCCACTCGAAACTACAAAATTGCACCAACCCAGCGATATGTATAAAATCCTCGTCAGCCGAGCCATCGAGCAAATAAATGACAGGATATTTTATGCTGTCTTTCGGATTGTAATCATCGGGCAAATAAATATTCAAA
>JAYUJV010000349.1:0-2660 GCA_043764975.1 Saprospirales bacterium | reverse complement strand
CAGTTGGACTCGAAGCCTCGTTCAATGACGTGTTGGGTGGCGAGCAAGGCGAAGAAAAAATGTTTAAAGTCAGTAACAATATGTATATGCCGCTAACGGATTTGACGCAAGTTGAACCCAAAAACGGTGACGATATATTGACGACTTTGGACGTGAATCTGATGGACATTACGCAAGAAGCCTTGTTGCGTTCCTTGGATTATCACGCCGCCGATCATGGTTGCGCGATTGTGATGGACATCAAAACTGGTGGCATAAAAGCCATATCGAACCTCGGTAGAACCGATGAAGGGTGGACCGAAAACTATAATTATGCAGTAGGTTCAGCAACAGAACCTGGCTCTACGTTCAAATTGGCCTCTATGATGGCAATGCTCGAAGATGGATATATTCACCTCGAAGATACGATTGACCTAAACCTCGGAAAGACAAAATATTACAACGACGAATTGGTGGATTCCGAAAAGCATGGAATCCGAAAAACGACTGTAAAACACGCTTTTGAAATGTCTTCTAATGTCGGTATTTCAAAATTGGTTCAAAAATATTATGGCGACAATAACAATGCTGCCAAATTCGTATCGCATTTGCGCGATTTTAATTTGGATAAACCAACTGGTATTGATTTGAGTGGCGAGGCGAGACCTTATATTAAGACTGCTTATGACAAAAAAGATTCATGGTCAGGCACAACTTTACCTTGGATGTCGATTGGTTATGAGTGTATGATTACGCCAATCCAGATGCTGACTTTTTATGCAGCTGTGGCGAATGACGGCGCAATGATGCGCCCATATTTAGTAACAGAAGTACAACGATATGGCGAAACGATTCGCTACATAAAACCCGAAGTTATCAGCCGAAGAATTGCTTCAAAGCGGACATTGGCGATGGCGCGACAATTGCTCGAAGGCGTAATTGAAAATGGAACTGGAAAAGATTTGCAAACAGATCGTTATCGTTTTGCTGGCAAAACTGGTACGGCGCAAAACAACTATCATAAGTTCAAAACGGACGAAACACCAACTGGTTATCAGGCAAGTTTTGCAGGATATTTTCCAGCTGAAAATCCAGTTTATGCTTGTATAGTCGTGGTTTCGGATCCTAAACAGAACGGATATTATGGTGCATCAGTAGCTGGAACGGTGTTTAGAGAAATTGCCGATAAAGCATTTACGAGTAAATCAGAATTGCATAATCCTATAAATTTGCAACATAAAAAACCACTTTTGACGGCGCAAATGCCATCTTTTGATGCAGGCGATGCCAAAGATTTTTATTATTTATTGGATTATTTAAACATTAATAAATACAATAAAAAAGTAGGTTTAAAGTCAGATTGGACAGTTTTACAAGCAAAAAATGACAGTTTGAACATTTTGGATAGAATGATTAGCGAAACCTTAGTACCAAACGTAACTGGTATGCGCTTAAAAGATGCGCTCTATTTGTTAGAAAATAAAGGCTTGAAAGTAGAAGCAAATGGCGTTGGAATTATCAGAAGACAATCCATTCCGCCTGGCACAAAACTAACAAGAGGAATGTATATTGCTTTAAATTTGGAGTAAAAGTGTTGCCAATTGGTAATTGGCATTTAGAAAAATAATGAAAACATTAAAAAACTTATTTTCATCAATAAAAACGGAGGAAGTCGTTGGTACTTTGCAACTCGACATTCAAAACATAGCTTTTGACAGTCGAAAAGTGCAAACCAATACCTTGTTTTTGGCCACAAAAGGCACGTTGGTTGATGGACATGGTTTTATAGCGAAAGCGATTGAAAGTGGCGCGTCTGCAATCGTTTGCGAAGTGTTGCCTTTGGATTTGAATCCGAATATAACCTACATAAAAGTAAGCGACAGCGCCGAAGTATTGGGTTTGTTGAGCAGTGAATTTTATGGAAATCCATCGCATAAGCTAAAATTAGTTGGCATCACGGGTACAAATGGCAAGACGACTTGCGCGACTTTGTTGTTTCAGTTGTTCACGAGTTTGGGTTATAAAGTTGGTTTGTTGAGTACGGTTGAAAATAAAATCGGTAACGAAATTATTCCGTCCACGCACACCACACCAGACGCTGTTCGCCTCAATGAATTGCTCGCTTTGATGCACGAAAGCGGTTGCGCGTATGTGTTCATGGAAGTCAGTAGCCACGCCATTCATCAAAGAAGGATTGCTGGTTTACAGTTTGAAGGTGGCGTTTTTACAAACATTACGCACGATCATCTGGACTATCATAACACGTTTGCGGAGTATATCGCAGCCAAAAAAATGTTCTTTGACGAATTGCCAAAAACGGCTTTTGCATTGGCAAATAGAGATGACCGAAATGCAGGTGTGATGTTGCAAAACACAAAGGCTACAAAATACGGTTTTAGCTTGCGCACGTTGGCGGATTACAAAGCTAAGATATTGGAAAACAGCATTTTAGGTTTACATTTAGAAATAAATAACCAAGAAATATATTGCCGATTAATCGGCGAATTTAATGCTTACAATGCGCTTACGGCTTATGCTTGCGCCATGCTTTTGGGGCAGCAAAATGAAGAAGTGTTGCAAGCGTTGAGTAATTTGCCTGGTGCCGAAGGGCGTTTTGAGTATATCCGTCAAGCGGAAAAAAACATAACGGCCATCGTGGATTACGCACATACACCCGATGC
>JAYUJV010000348.1:0-2662 GCA_043764975.1 Saprospirales bacterium | reverse complement strand
AAATAGTTGAATCAGAAAACCAATTTCACAATTCAACTATTTCAACCAATTCCCCAATAAATTTAGGCTTCAAAACCAAACTCATCATCGACGGCGTGTTCGGAGCAAAGTGCGGCTAAGGCATCTATAAACTCCTCAGGTTCAAAGGTTTGTATCGTAAAGTCTGAAAAATAAAGTACGTTTTTATCTTCTACTTCGTACTTAAACGAGTATTCTTCGTCAGTTTCTGTATAGTCAAAACACAAGGCTCTGAGTGCCTTCAAAAACTTATCTTCGTTTTTTGTTTCCATCCATAATTCAGAAACTTCGACAGGTGTTGCTTGATTCATTTTTTATATTTTTTATGTTTGTTTGTCAATAAAATCTTAATTCACTTTTCCATCTATAAAAGCGCAAATGCGGAGTTCGGCCCACGAGCGACCGTCTTTGCTTTTGCGATAAAAACCGACATGACCACCATATTTCGAGATTTCGAGGTGCAATAAGGGATGATTTTCGGCTAGCTCGCGCGGAAAACTCGTGTCGGACAAAAACGTATCGTCTTCGGCTTGTAACATATAGGTAGGAATGGTCAGCCAATCTAAAAAGTACAAACTCGATGACTGACCATAGTAATCAATGGCATCTCGAAAGCCATTGATGGGTGCTGTAAACGCATCATCAAATTCAAAAAAATTGCTTGCCGCTAAGGTCTTTTTTAAATCAAAAACACCTGGAAAACGCTTGTCTTTTTCAATCGCTTCGGGCTTTAATGTCTTAAAAAAATTGTACAAATAAATTTTATTGTCCCATTTCTTCATGCGCTCGCTACTGTCTTTTAGCTCGCAAGGCACAGACATCACCGCTGCTTTTTTTATCAATTTAGAAAGCGAAAGATGCTCTTCGCCAAGGTATTTCAAAATCACATTTCCACCTAAACTATAACCCACCAAATTGATTGATTTATACTTATTGCTATCTATAATCTGCTGAATAACAACACGTAAATCGCCAGTATCGCCACTATGATACGATTTTAAACGATTGTTTGACTCCTCGCCAGTGCCTCTAAAATTGAAGGCCGCCACATCGTAGCCAATTGCCGTAAAGGCATTTGCCAAACCCATAATATGGTGTCGCCGACTGTGTCCACCGAGCCCATGTACGAGTATCACGACGCGCTCCGAACCGTTATCGACCCAGTCCACGTTCACAAAATCATCATCGGTCGTCGTGACGCGCTCGCGCCTATAATTCGGCATCGGCACATGGCGATAGCGACCACTAAAAATGGTGTTGATGTGTGTATTCCGAAACCAAAAACTCGGTTTGTATAAAGCAGTTGTTAGCATAGTTTTTTTTTAATACGTTTTTGGGAATCGAAAGTCGAAAATCGAGAGTCGAAAGTTCTGATTCGAGAAAAACACAATAGTCGAATTTTTAAAAAAATATCCTACTCTCGTTTTTAATTTCGTTTTTCGACTCTCAGATTTATTTTCGGCTCTCGATTTACTTTCGATTTTCGACTCTCGACTCTTGATATCACTCTCGATTTACTTTCGATTTTCGACTCTCGACTCTCGGTATCACTCTCGATTTGCACTTTCGATTTTCGACTCTCGACTCTCGGTATCACTCTCGATTTGCACTTTCGATTTTCGACTCTCGACTTTCGGTGTTACTCTCGATTTGTACTTTCGACTCTCGACTTTCGATATTCCCCAACAATTCATTCCTCATCGAAATCAAATTCAAATCTTCATCAAGTTCAGCGTCGAGTATAAAACGTTGATTATCAGTGACATATTTATAAATCAGATAGTCAGTTGGTGGCATTGGGTATTTTGAAAAGTCTTGTATGTTTATCCAATAAAATTCGCCTTCGTTGCAGATTGGCGCATCAAAATACGGCACATCGGCTAAGTAGATATACGAAATCCAATTGTATTTGGTTGGCAAAGTTTCGGTCAAAATACCACAAAACTGCATCTCGTTGAGTTGCAAACCGACTTCTTCGTACGTTTCGCGAATCGCTGCTGCCAACGGCGTTTCGTAAGGTTCGAGTTTGCCGCCAGCTGGCACAAACATACCGATATTCGGTTCGTTGTATCGCTTCATCAAGAGGTATTTTGTACCGCATCTGATGATACAAATTGCCGCCACTTTTTTTAATCCAACCGTCATTTATTTTAATGAAAAAATTAAAAAATGAAGAAAATTAAAATAATATTTATCCTTTTTGAATACTTTTCAACACTGAGTCACACGCTTCATCGAGCAGCTTATACACTTCTTCAAAGTCCTTTTGAGTGCCGTAATATGGATCTGGAACGTTGATTACTTTCGGATTTTTTAAGTAACTCAATATTGTTTTTACTTTATTTTGCAATACATTGTCTTTTGTTAAAGACCTGATATTCAGCAAGTTGTTTTCATCCATAGCGAGGATTAAATCAAAATATTCAAAATCTGAAACCTTGATTTGTCTTGCGCGTTGGTCACGAATATCCACGCCATGCGTCAAGCCAGTTGCGATAGAGCGATGGTCGGGTAAATCGCCAGCGTGCCAATTGCCAGTACCTGCGCTATCCACTTGCCAATCTAAACCGAGTTCGGCAATTTTATGTTTCATAATACCTTCCGCCAAAGGCGAACGACAAATATTGCCTAAACAAACCATTAA
>JAYUJV010000347.1:0-7128 GCA_043764975.1 Saprospirales bacterium | reverse complement strand
TAAATCAAAATATTGACTTGGGTTATCAAACTCAGGCTTCGGCTGTATATTCGTCCAATATAGAAGGAAATAGTATTGATTTGAATTCATTTATGAATAATTTTAGTATTTTTTTTAAAAAAATATACCAAATAAAATCCTTAAAATATAAAAAATGAACCCATTTTTTAAACCGTTCACTGATAAAACAAGCAATGAAAACAAATCAGAATAAAATTTTCCTCATTACGTCCGATGCAGAATCGGGTACTTTAGAAACTTTACCAATTACTGAATCACTTAATATATTAAGCGTGAATGAGTTAAAGAACAGCAATATACGATTTTCGGATAATGATAAAGTTTGTATAAGTTCAGAAGCTTCTTTGGATTCGTTGATGAATCGCATCGATGATGAACGTAAAACAAATGCGATTTTGAAGCTAAAAGACAAGTTTTTGTTCCGAGAAATTCTTTGTGACATTTATCCGAATTATACATTTCGGCGCCTTGATATTAAAGACATTAAAGACTTGGTCATTATTGAAAAATCGGTTATAAAACCTGTGAAAGGTTGCTTCGGAACAGCCGTTCGAGTGGTTGAACCGAACACAGATTTTATAAAATTGAGTGCCGAATTAGAAACTGAAATACAGAAAAATGGTACTGTGTTGTCTGACACTGTGCTATCAAAAACAGATTTTTTGATAGAGCAATTCATAGATGGCGAAGAATATGCTGTGGATATGTTTTACAATGAAGTTGGCGAACCTTGTATTGTCAATATTTATCATCACCCAATGCCGCATAATTTGGCGTATTTACACGTTATCTATTATTCTTCAAAAACTGTGTTTGACAAAATATATGTTAAAGCAAAATACTTCTTTACGGAACTCAATAAAATCCTAAAAATCAAGAATTTTGCGATGCACAGCGAGTTTAAATTAAATGACGAAGGGCTTTTTCCGATAGAAATAAATTCTATGCGTTTTGGCGGTATGGGACTCGGAAACATGGTTTTTCATGCCCTTGGCGTAAATCCATATCAGTATTTTTATGACAACATTGAGCCGAATTGGAACGACGTTTGGCAAAATAAAACAACTGACAATTTTGCCTATTTTATTGCCTACAATTCACTGAATAAATCAACAAAAGATCACAAACCTGACATTCAGAAATTGAAAACTCAATTTACAAAAATTTTACTCGATGTTGAGTTGGATTATCAAAACCAATTGGCTTTTGGTCTTTTTTGTTTACAAGAATCGGACGAAAACATAAGGGAATTATTGAATATCGAATTTGATGATTATTTTTATAAAATAGAATAAAAACTGAATTAAAGTCTAACAAGCAATACAGACAATTAGTACTACCCAAATCGTAATAATAGTACCAAAAATATAAAAGACTTCACAAACGCGAAGGCTTTTATATTAATGTTCTACAAAATTATTCGGAATTATTTTTTTAATCTCATTTTTTTCTTGCTAAATATTTTAAAAATTCAACATAATTGAGGCTAAAAAATAAGGGAAAAATTATTGCTGCAAAGCAAAACAGGGCAAACAACTTTAATGAATATATAAGCTCAATATTATTTTCCACTAAAAAACTCTGTTGATGAGGCCTGATAAAACCTTTAATATGACTTTCAGAAAACTTAGGACTTTTCTTGGCAGCTCTTATACACTGCTCCTTTTCTTTTAGATAAGGAGTATAATCGACATACTCAAACCTAAAACTATCTTTCAAAAATGCCGATATATACGTATGTGACAATTCATTAGAAATACTATCTAGTAATGATTCTTTTATTCTATCACTAAATGTATGGGAACTGCTCCCAACAAGCCAAAATTCTATCTGATTATTGGTTTTTAAACTTTCTGAACTATCGCAAAAAATAGGGCAAGCATAAGTACCTTCAAATATTTCATAATTAAAACTACCATTTCTTGTATATATCGTACTTAGTTTATCGAATCCAAAATTTTCTTTATCAATGTAATAACTTTGCAATTTAAAATCTTTTTTTGAATTGTGATTTTTTAAGTCATAAATACAATTCATAGTTTCTTGTTTTGTGCTAGCCAAATATTTAGTTAATGAATAGGAGAAATTAAAAGTAGCAGCAACAGTAATTAAAAAAGGCACTGCAATAATATTTCCGTCAAGTAGTTTATTCAGTATTCCCAATTTATATCTAAACGTATAATAGGTTTCAATACCAATAAATATTGCAAAAGCAATTTTACAATAATTTAAATAGTCATCTTCAATTTTTATGACATCAAATAAAAGGTAGCGAACACATTCTCCAGCGATGCCTGTCAAAATAATTTGAATAATTAGCGGAAGACTAAAATGTTTTAATTTTATAATTATACTATTCATTGTTAATAAGGTTTATTTTCAACAAAGATAATATTATATTTGTATTTTAGAACAAAATAAGAAATTAAAGAAAAGAAAAACTGCAAAATAAAACCATTTTCTTTTTTACCTTTGAATTTGAAATTCTTATCATTTTTGTTGAAAATATATACTGATATTATTTCAAATTTCAAGTTGTTTATAATCAAAACCAATTGGCTTTTGGCCTTTTTTGCTTACAAGAATCGAAAGAAAAAATGACCGAATTTTTGAAAATCGAATTTGATGATTATTTTTATAAGATTAATTAAAAACTTATCTTGAGCAATAAAACTCAAAACAATATATGGAACATCAGTCAAAAGTAGAAATAAGATTTGCCAATATTCCCAAAGATTTGGATTCAATCAAGCAATTATGGCTCGATTATTTGACTTGGGGAAACAATAATATGCAAGCAAATTATGGTGTACATCCGCATAATCCTGCAGAAATTGTGGATAAAGATTTAGAGCAATTAGAAATTTTTCAAGCGCCGTTTGGGTGCATAATTATAGCAATTTATGAAAATAAAATATGTGGCATTGGAAATTTGAGCCGCATAAACGATGAGATTGGAGAACTAAAACGTATTTATGTCAATCCAGATTTTAGGCGCGTCGGTGCAGGTCGTGCGATTCTTGAATCACTCTTAACAACTGCTAAAAACGTAGGCTACAAATCTATTCGCCTCAATAGTCCCAAATTTATGGAAGCTGCTCACGCCCTATATCGCAGCGTTGGTTTCAACGACATTGAGCATTATGCCGAAACAGAAATTCCAGAAAACTTTAAGGATTATTTGCTATTTATGGAACTTGATTTGGCTAAAAATTAGATTAAGTTATTGAAATAAAAATAAATTAATAATTTTATTTTTTAATATTTATAAATCTATAGTAATCAACAACTTACAATAGGGCTTTCTTATAAAACTTTAACTTTTAGTTGAAAGCGGCAGAGCCGCGTAATATTTGTAGAAATCAGCCGAATAATGCCTTTTCAAGGTGCAGCGCACCGTAATATTAAATTTATGTCACGGTGCGCTGCACCTGCAAAACCTATAATTATTGATTTTTACTACAAATATTGCGGTGCTCTGCACCTTCAAATTTTTTATAAGAAAGCCCTACAACTTACAATTAAATATATTTCTTTAATTTCTTTAATTTCCTTAATTCTTTTAATTTCTTTAATTTTTTCCCAGCGCTTGCGCCCTCAAATACGCTGCATTTGCGCCATCTATCAAGTCCTGATCCAAGCGATTTTCGTTGAAAGACTTAATGGCTGCTTCGGTTGTTCCACCTTTCGAGGACACTTTTTTTATCCAATCTTGACAAGTCAAATCTGATTTATTGTATAAATCCAACGCGCCATTGAACGTCTGCACGATGAGCGTTTCGGATTCGGATTCCGAAAAACCCATGTCTTTTGCAGCGCGCATCATTGCGTCCATCATGTAATATACATACGCAGGCCCGCTACCCGAAATGGCCGTCGCGGCATCAATCGACAATTCTTTTTCGACATAAATCGTTTTGCCAGTCGTACTCAAAAGGTTTTGCACCATGACCAACTCCAAACGCGTAACTTCGTCCGTGGATGTAAAAACCGTCATGCCCATTCCGATTTGAGAAGGCAAATTTGGCATGGCGCGTACTATCTTACTGACATTCAATACATTATAAATAGAATTTATCTGAATACCTGCCATAATTGACAAAATCAATTGTTGCGGTTGCAGATAATTTTTTATTTGTGCGAACAAAACACCGCTATCTTGAGGTTTTACCGCTAAGATCACGAGGTCAGCTTGCGCCACACAAAGTGCAGGGTCAATAAAAATTTGACCAATATTTCGTGCTTTCAATTCCGCCAATTTTTCTTCGGTGCGCACCAAAATCATCAAACTTTCTTTGTTCGTGATGTGCGAACGCACAAGGCTTTGCGCATACGTCAAACCCATATTTCCACCGCCTATTACTAGTATTTTCATAATTTTGTGTATATTTGTCCTCTTAAAGCCCCTAAACGGCGAAGCCCTCAACGAAGTTAATCCCTCCAAAAGAGGGACTTTAAAACGTAGTGGCAAACTTTAAGTATAAAGTTTAGAATCTACGATGGCAACTCCCTCCTTTGGAGGGTTGGGGAGGTCACACTTCAAAAATCAATTATCATGCTAAAAATAATCACACAATATAGTTTATTAATATTACTATTCAATGCCTGTGCCAATAAAAAAGATTCGGTGCAAAACAATGCACAAATAAAAGAAAAATATGCAATAGCAATTCATGGTGGCGCGGGAACAATTTTGAAAAAAGACATGACGCCAGCCAAAGATTCTGCTTATCGCTTTGCGCTCAATGAGGCGCTGAACGCTGGCGAATTGGTCTTAAAAAATGGTGGTAAAAGCATTGATGCCGTCGAAAAAGTAATTACTTATCTCGAAGATTGTCCTTTGTTTAACGCAGGAAAAGGCGCAGTGTTTACAAATGAAGGCAAAAATGAACTCGATGCTGCTATTATGACTGGCGAAGACCAAAAAGCGGGTTCAATTAGCGGCGTTTCGACGGTCAAAAATCCTATAAAATTGGCGCGTGCTGTCATGGAAAAATCTGAACACGTGATGTTGAGTGGTCGAGGTGCAGAAATATTTGCAAAAGAAAATGGTTTAGAAATCGTTGATGCCAAGTACTTTTTTACACAAATGCGTTGGGACGCTCTTCAAAAAATTAAAAAAGAAGAATTGACTAAAAAAGTAGGCTTCGTAGATCCTATCGTTGTCGATAAAAAATTCGGAACAGTTGGCTGTGTGGCGTTGGATAACTTCGGCAATATTTGCGCTGGCACATCGACAGGCGGCATGACAAACAAGCGTTGGAATCGCGTAGGTGATGCGCCAATCATCGGTTCGGGTACTTATGCTGACAATGCTTCGTGCGGCGTTTCGGCAACTGGACATGGCGAATTTTTCATCCGATATACTGTTGCGAGATCTATTTCGGCATTGTTAGAATATAAAAATATGAATATTCAAGATGCTGCTAATGAAATAGTTATGAAAAAATTAGTCGAAAAAGGTGGCGAAGGCGGAATCATCGCTATCGACAAAAACGGCAATATCGCAATGCCATTCAACTCAGAAGGAATGTATCGTGGATTTGCAAAATCAAGTGGCGCACGTGGCATAGCAATCTATAAAGACGACAAAATCAACTGATCTTTTTTCGTCATTCCTTTCACGACCATTTCATAAGAATGGTCTATCAATGACTTCAACATTTTATCGCTCAATGTGCCTTCGCAATCGACGGTATTCCAGTGTTTTTTACTCAAATGAAAACCGCTAGTTATTTCTTCATGCAACTCTCGCAACTCGATGGCGTACTCAGGGTCGCATTTGAGCGCAAGCGAAAATCGAGTTTCATCGAGCGGACAAATGGCGAACATTTTGTTCAACACTTTCATAACCAAGGTCGTTTCGTCGAAAGGAAACGTTTCTTCAACGCCTTTCTTTGCAAGACAATGTTCCAAAAAAGTTTCAATATTCATTATTTATGTTATTTTTGCAGTAAAGATAATAAAATGTAACATAATATTTAAAAATAATATTTGTCAATAAATCAATTATTGTTTTAATGAATACATAATTACTTATTAATAAATTAATTATAAATCAATAATTTTCATATAAATAATTTGGCTGTGTAGTTCAATGGATAGAACAAGCGTTTCCTAAACGTTAGATCTAGGTTCGATCCCTAGCTCGGCTACTTTTTTTTCAAATTTTGACAATCCAAAATACTACAATTTATGATTATTAGTAAAGAATTAAAAGGCTATAAATCGGTCATCGAAGAAATCGTAAAAGATTTACATTCGCTGACAGTCAAAATCGGAAACAAAGATTTGACTAATACGGTTAGCGACTTACGAAACCGAATTTCTGAGCCTTTTATGTTCGTTATCGTGGGTGAAGTAAAAGCAGGTAAAAGTAGTTTTATCAACGCTTTGCTCGAAACAGATAAAGAAATTTGCAAGGTTTCGCCTGCACCTATGACGGACACGATTCAGCAAATAATGTATGGCGAAACCGAAGCCATTACAGTCGTGAATCCTTATCTGAAACAGGTTTTTCAACCTGTCGAAATCCTAAAAGAAATTGCGATTGTCGATACGCCAGGTACAAACACCATCGTTGCCAACCATCAACAAATAACTGAAGATTTTATTCCAGCTTGTGATTTAGTCGTGTTTGTGTTTGAATCTAAAAATCCTTATCGTCAATCTGCTTGGGATTTTTTCGATTTTATACACGCTGATTGGCGTAAAAAAATCGTGTTCGTGATGCAACAAAAAGACTTGATGCCCGAACATGATTTGGCCATCAATATACAAGGCGTTCGCGATTATGCTGAGAAAAAAGGATTGCTGAATCCAAATATATTTGCTGTTTCGGCCAAGCAAGAACTCGAAGGGCAAAAAGCTGAAAGTGGTTTTACAGCCATTCGCGCTTATATTGCTGACAATATTACTGGCGGTAAATCGCCAAAATTGAAGTTATTGAACAATATTCAGACTTCACACAACATCAACGAAAAGATTGAAAAAGGTCTCGATGAACGTGCAGAACAATATAGCGAAGACAATTTATTCCGAGCAGATATTCGACAAACACTTGACAATCAAGAGATTAAATCGAATAAACAAGTCGATATTTTGAAA